>NZ_JANKAF010000030.1:0-16848 GCF_024622765.1 Clostridium mucosae
TGAGATTTCCCATAGCATAAGCTAGTAAGACCCCTTGAAGAACACAAGGTTGATAGGTCAGAGGTGTAAGTGTGGTAACATATTTAGCTGACTGATACTAATAGGTCGAGGGCTTGACCAATAAAAATAAGAAGGAAACTCAGCAATGCTGAGTGAATTCGAGAAACAAAATCAAAGATTTTGGCTCTCATTCATGTGCAATTTTCAGAGAACACTCTGAATTATTCCGTGGTAGCTCAATGGTGGAGCACTCGGCTGTTAACCGATAGGTTGGAGGTTCGAATCCTCTCCACGGAGCCATTTAAACTCTAAGAGTTTTATAAGAGTAGATTTAAATCTATTGTTATAAAACTCTTTTTTTATTTCTATTAATAGAAATAAATGTAACTTTTTCGTAACTTTTGGTTAACAAATTGTAATGATTTGTAGAAAAAACTTCTATATAATTGAATTATAGGACAAGCAATTTTTTATAAAAATAGAAAGTGTGGTTTAATAATGAGTAGAAGTGCGATAAAAAATAAAAAAAGATTCATAACATTTATATTTGTCTTAATGGTATCAACATTTTTGATTTCATTTACAGTTAATGATTTTAGAAAAAATAATGTTATACAAGCAGAAACTGTAACTAGTAATACTACTACTAACGATAGCAATTCTAATCAAGAAAAATTAGACACTTCTAGTTCTAACCAAGATAATATAGGTAATGAGAGTGAATCTACTAAAGAAAATCAAAATAATGTAGATATCAATGTATTTGATAACTCTGAATATCTTTCATTAGAGAAAGATCCTAATGCTGATGATGCATCAAAGGTGCTTCCAGAAACTATGTATAAATGGAATTTTTATAGAGAAGATAATAAAAAAATCGCATATCTTACATTTGATGATGGACCATCTCAGCATTCTACTGAAAAGATTTTGGATATATTAAAGGTAAATGATATAAAGGCAACATTTTTTACATTAGGTAGCTCTATTGAGAAGAATAGTGAATCAGAAAAGTTATTGAAGAGAATGGCAAAAGAAGGACATTCTATAGGGAGTCATGGATACTCACATGATTATCATTTACTTTATCCAAATAGAACAGTAGATATTAATGCATTTATGAAGGATTTTGAGAAAAATGATAAAATATTAAAAGAAATATTGGGAAAAGATTTTTCTACGAGATTAATACGAATGCCTGGGGGACATGCTAGTTGGAATGGAACAAAACATCTAGATGAAGTATTAGAAAGTAAGGGAATTTTCCAAATGGATTGGAATGCGTTAAATGGGGATGCAGAAGGCAAAGATTTCTCTAAGGAATATTTATTAGAGAAGTTAAAAGAAACAGTTGGAAGCCAGGATGTTGTGATTGTGTTGATGCATGATACAGATGCTAAAAAAGGTACAGTAGAATATTTACAAAGTGCAATAGATTATTTAAAGTTAGAAGGATTTGAGTTTAGAACATTGAAATAGTAAAGGGACGGTAAAACGTCTCTTATTTCTATTTATAAGATTATAAGAGATTAAAAGAGTTAATAATATTATTATGTTTAGAGGTGATAAAATGAACAAAATATTACTAGTAGAAGATGAAGAAAGTATAAGAGCTTTTCTAAAGATAAATTTACAAAGAAATAATTTACAGGTTATCGAAGCAGCAACAGGAGAAGAAGGGTTAAGACTTGCAAGTATAGAAAATCCTAAAATAGCGGTATTAGATGTTATGTTACCAGGGTTAGATGGTTTTAAAGTTTGTAACAAACTGAGAAGTCAATTTCCAGATATGGGGATAATAATGCTTACAGCCAAAGGGCAAGATATGGATAAGATTATGGGTCTAGAGTATGGGGCAGATGACTATATAGTAAAGCCATTTAATCCATTAGAGGTTGTATTAAGGATAAAAGCATTACTTAGGAGGCTTGGAGATGAAGATAAAGATAAATTAGAATTAGGACCATTTCTCATAGATTTATATTCACAGAAGGTTTTAAAAGATAATATTGAAATAGATGTAACTCCAAAAGAGTATTTACTTATGAAAATATTTCTAGAAAATCCCAATAAAGCTTTTACAAGAGATGAATTGTTGGACTTAGTTTGGGGAGAAAATTATTTTGGAGATGCAAAAATAATAGATGTTAATATAAGAAGATTAAGAGCAAAAATTGAAGACAATGCATCAGAGCCTAAGTATATAGAAACAATATGGGGGATAGGATATAGGTGGAAATCGAAAGAATGAGAAGTATAAAGAATCAATTACTTAAGGGAATATTTATTATTATTTTCTCAACAGTAATGTTTTTAAATATTTTACTTATGATATTTGTTAGAAAATATTATTATGATAATACGGAGGATTTATTAGAAAATAGAATACAAGTTTCAATAAATTTTTATACAAAGTATTTTTCTTCAAAATCATTAGTTGAAACTATTTATGATAATATTGATACATTCTGGAATGAAAATAATGCACAAGTTGAAATTTTTGATGCTAATGGAAATTTGTTAATGGATTCTATTGGAGTTAAAGATGTAAAATTGATAAATGCACCAGATGTATCAAAAGCACTTAAAGGAGAATCAGCAAGATGGATAGGAAAGGTTGATTATTATGAAAATAAGGTCATGGCTGTTTCTTATCCGTTGATCATAGATGGAGATATAATAGGTGTTATTAGATTCATAACGTCTTTAGAGGCAATAGATGGGGTAATAACTAATATAATGATAATTTTTTCAGGAATATCAATAGCTGTTTTAATAGTAGGAGTAGTTTTAAGTATAATACTAGCCAATAGTATAATAAATCCAATAAAGTACCTGAATGAAGTTGCAGAAAAAATGGGAAGTGGAAATTTAAGTGTTAGAAGTAATATTGATAGTAAAAATGAAATAGGGCAACTATCAAACACTTTGAATTTTATGGCAAATGAAATATCAAAAAGGGAGCAGTTAAAAAATGAATTTATATCATCTGTCTCTCATGAATTAAGAACTCCTCTAACAGCTATAAAAGGATGGACTATAACTTTAAATAATGATGAGACTGATAAAGAAACATTAAAACTTGGATTTCAAATAATAGAAAAAGAAGCAGATAGATTATCTTTAATGGTGGAAGAGCTATTAGATTTTTCTAGATTTATAAATGAAAAAGTAACATTGGAACTACAAAGCATTAGTATAAATGAATTTATAAATCATATAGAATCTTTTATGTGTCCTAGAGCAAATAAGGAGAATATAAACCTTAAATTTATAACAGAAGCTGATGGTAATATGTACGTAGATAGTAATAGATTAAAGCAAGTATTTATTAATTTACTAGACAATTCATTCAAGTTTACGGGTGTAGAAGGAAGTATAATTTTTACTACTACGAAATTTAATAATAAAATTAAATTTGTAATAGAAGACAATGGTTGTGGGATATCAGAAGAGGATTTGCCACATGTAAAGCAAAAGTTTTTTAAAGGTAAAAATTCTAAATCTCAAAATGGAATAGGTTTATCTATTTGTGATGAAATAATAAAATTACACGATGTAGTATTTAATATATATAGTAAGTTAGGAATAGGTACAAAAGTTGAGATTATTATTCCAATAAATAAGGAGGAATAATGTGAAGAGTATAAAAAGATTTTTATTTATAATTCTTATATTTATATTTACATTAAATATTGGTTGTAGTAAAGTAAATGGAAAAGATACACAAGCTATAAAAGCTCCTAATAATAATAACCTTAAGATAAAAGGCGTGTGGGGAATCGAGTATATTAATATATTAGGTAATGAATCTGAAAATAGGGAGGATATATTATCTTTAAAAGATTCTTTAATTAGTATTTCTGATAGTAATTTCTCGGTGTTCAATATTTCATATTCAAATGCTAAATATAAATTAAAAGTTGTAGATAAGACATATGTTTTATCATATGAATTAAATTTAAAGCTTGAAGATATAATAGAAGGAGATTCAAAGTGGGATGTGATATCAATAATTGATTCTAATACTATTATTGGGGAATTTATTTATATAGATAATGAAAATGGTTATCTATTTTATGATGGAGCACTGTTAAGGCTTAAAAAACTAGATGATAATCCAAAAGATTTAGCCTATCAGAAGAATGTTATTAAATCAGAAGAAGGATTAGAAGATTATAATAGCGATGTAGGTATAATGTTAGGATTAAAAACTCCAAGAAAACAATAGATGGTAGTTATAGTGCCGAAACATACAAAACATTGTGGATATCATTTAAAGATAACAAATTACAACCTATATTAGAAAAGGATAATATAATTTTTCCAAGAATGAATGGGGTATGGAGTATTAAAAGTGAAGTTGTAGACAATGGGGAAAGGATTTTAGAGTACTTTACAGCACACCCACTAGATGGAAGAATAGAAATAGATTCATTAGAAGATAGTAATGAAAATATATATAAAAATATAAACTTTATATCTAACGATTATATTTCAATTGAAAAGTATGAAGGGAAGAACTTTAATAATGAATTTCCAATATATCAAACTATTCCTGTTGATAATATAAATAATGAGAATGGAATAAGTATTGAGGAAATATATTCTAATGAAGCTAAAGAAAAATATGAAAAAGACTTTAATGATACATTAGAGACTTTATCACAAGAAGAAAGAAGTTATTTAAATACAAATGTAGATTATAGTAATTTTACTATCAAAAGAATTGAAGGGAAATGGAATATAGTTGGGAAGATTCCAACTATAGATAATACTAAAGATGGAATAGATTATAGAATATCATTAAATCTAAACAAAAGGATATTAAATTATGATACTCTATTAATTTCATGGAAGGATTTAAAGGGAAAATTTCCATTTATAAAGGATGCATATACATCGCCTACTGGAAGAATGGCAATAATATTATTTAATGATAAGTTATTAGTTTATGAAATGGAAGATAGGGATATTAAAGGCAGTCCGTTAATTACTATTGACTTAAATAATAATGAAGAAGTAATAATGGCAGAGTGGGCAAGTGGTAGCTATGTAGACTTATGGGCAAAGGCCTTTAAGGGTGGAAAAGAAATAAGTATGGAGGATGAGTAGTATGTTATCAAAAAATATATTATCTAGTGTATTAGCTAGATGTCTAATAACAGGCGGAGATTTTGCTGAAATATTTGAAGAGGATACAATAGATACGTCTATAGGTATCTTGAATGGAAAGGTAGAGAATTCCATTTCAGGAAGAACTCATGGGATAGGTATAAGAATTTTTAAGGGATTAAAAAGTGTTTATGCTTATACTAATAATACTAGTTTAAATGCTTTATTAGATACCGCTCAAAAGGCAGCATTGGCACTTGGAGAATTAAAAGAGGATATAAGTATAGTTCTTAATGAAAAAGCTATATATAATAATAATCCAATTATATATATTCCATCTTCAATAAGTGCTCAAAAAAAGATAGAAGTAATGAAACGAGGATATAAAGCAGCAAAGGAATACAGTGATGAAATAACTCAAGTTTCTGTTGGGTATTTAGATAAAGAACAAAATATATTAATCGCTAATACTGAAGGATTACTTACAGAAGATAGAAGAGTAAGAACAAGATTATCAATAAGCTCTGTAGCATCTGCAAATGGAGAAAATCAAACCGGTTTTGAAGGGCCAGGAGCGCATAAAGGATTTGAATTATTTAAAGATATAGATCCAGAATATTATGGAAAAGAAGCATCTAGAGTTGCACATACTATGTTGCATGCTAAGAATTGTCCAGCTGGTAAAATGACTGTAGCAATAGATAATGGATTTGGTGGAGTAATATTCCATGAGGCTTGTGGACATTCATTAGAAGCAACTGCAGTAGCTAAAGGTAATTCAGTATTTACCAATATGCTTGGAAAACAAATAGCATCAACAAAGGTTACTGCAATTGATGACGGAACTATACCAAATGCATGGGGATCATTAAATATTGATGATGAAGGTAATAAAACAAGAAAAAATGTATTAATAGAAAATGGTATATTAAAAGGATATTTAATTGATAAATTAAATGGAAGAAGAATGGGTATGGAGGCAACTGGAAGTTCAAGAAGACAAAATTATAAATTTGCGCCTACTTCAAGAATGACAAACACATATATTGCAGCAGGAAATGATGATGAAGATGAAATTATAAAATCAATATCAGATGGATTATATGCAAAGAAAATGGGTGGCGGATCAGTTAATCCAGTAACAGGAGAATTCAATTTCGCTGTATCAGAAGGATATATAGTGAAAAATGGAGAGATACAAGAGGCGGTTAGAGGTGCGAGTCTTATTGGTAAAGGTAGCGAAGTATTAATGAATATAGATATGGTTGGAAAGAATTTAGCACAAGGACAAGGAATGTGTGGTTCTGTTTCAGGAAGTATTCCAACTAATGTAGGTCAACCTATGATTAGAGTCAAGGAAATAACAGTAGGTGGAAGATAAGGGGGGAATATAAAAGTGGAATTAAATATATTTATAAATAAATTATTTCAGGAAGCTAAAAATAATGGTTTTAATGAATATGAAGTTTACTATGTAGATAGAGAAAGTTTAAGTATAAATGTATATAATGAGGAAGTTGAAAAATATAATTTAACTACTTCCTATGGGCTATCATTTCGAGGAAAAATAAATGATAAAATAGGATATTCATATACAGAAATATTAGATGATGCTGCTATAAGAATGCTTATTAAAAATGCTAAGGAAAGTGCATTAGTTATAGAAAATGATGATGTTCAATTTATATATGAAGGTGATAAGGAATATGAAGAAGTAAGTACTTATTACAAAGCATTAGAAAATCTTCCAGCAGATAAGCTAATAAACTTGGCTTTAAGTATGGAAAAAGAGGCAAAAATTTTAGATAATAGAGTTACTAGCTTTGGAGGCTGTGGAATAGGATATAGTAAAGCTAAGTATGGGATAATTAATTCAAAAGGGCTAAATTTAGAAAATAAATCTAATTTACTAAGTGCATACGTAGTTCCAATAATAAAAAACGGAGAAGATATGCATGATGGTATGGGATATGTAACAGCTAACTCTATAGATGAGATAGATCCGAAGAAATTAGCACAAGATGGAATTAATGAAGCTATTTCAAGAATAGGTGGCAAATCAGTTGTATCTGGTAAATATAAAACTGTAATAAATAATGAAGCTATGGTTTCAATACTTTCTACATTTGCTGGAGTATTTAGTGGTGACGCAGCTCAAAAGGGGCTAAGTTTATTAAAGGGAAAGGAAGGAGAAATAATAGCAAGTAAAAAAGTAACGCTATTAGATGATCCTCATTTAGTAAATGGGCTAGCATCAGTTCCTTTTGATGATGAAGGAGTTGCTACGAAGAAAAAGGATATAATTCATGAAGGTAAGCTTATGACTTTACTTCACAATCTAAAAACTGCTAATAAAGGAAATACAAAATCAACAGGAAATGGATTTAAAAATTCTTATGCATCACCAGTAGGAGTTTCACCAACAAATTTATATATTCAAAAGGGAGAAAAGAGTTTTGAAGATTTATTAGAAGAAGTTGGAGATGGTTTATTAATAACAGAATTTGCTGGATTACATTCAGGTGCAAATTCAATAACTGGAGATTTTTCACTAGCAGCAAAAGGGTTTTATATAAAAGATGGGAAAAAGGATTACCCAGTTGAACAAATAACTGTAGCAGGAAACTTCTTTAATTTATTAAAAGATATAGAAGAGGTGGGGAATGACTTAAAATTCCCAATGAGCAGTATAGGAAGCCCATCTGTTAAGATTAATGAATTATCAATAGCTGGAAAATAAAAGTGATTTAGATGCGTAAAAACAAATGAAGTATAATTTAAAATGATGTAGTTATTATATAATAAAGCGATAACCTCCATAGAGTAAGTAAATCTACGGAGGTTATTTGTTTATATAAAAATATAAAATTAAGAATTTTGAAGATATAATAATAACAAATTAAATTATTTTATTATAATAGAAAAACTCCCATAAGGGAGTTTTATCCATAATTATCAATTGTCAATTATCAATTGTCCAAATAGTTGCTTCTTATCATTTTATCTGAAAGTTCAACTATATTCTTATATAGTTCTTTTTCTTCATCTGTTAAACCTTCACCGACTACATCTAGGTTTGTAAGTACTGCAAATGATTTATTTGTATTTAGTAAGTTTCTACCTAATGCTGTATCTATATATTTATCATTTGGTACACCCATAAGATATAGTAATGTTGGCATTATATCAACTTGTCCACCTATAGTATCAAAAGTTTTTGGCTCATTCATATCTTTTGACCAAATTATAAATGGTATAGTATGGTGGCCATTATCTAAATACCAATCTTCCTTGTTAGAAAGTTTTTCTATTGAGCTATTATAGTATTTATGGACGCCTGTATGGTCTCCTTCAATAACTACAACAGTATTATCAAGAATACCTTCCTTATCTAATAACTCAAGGAATTTTCCAATTTGTGTGTCTGTATATTTAACACTTTCGAAGTATCCACCAAGTTCATTTTTAGCTAATTCTGGATCTAAATTTAATACTCTCTTTTCTTCAGGTAAATCAAATGGTCCGTGATTAGTTAAAGTAACTGTAAATGCATAAAATGGATCTTTTAACTCTTTAAGCATTGGCACAACTTGCCTAAAGTAACTTTCATCTGATAGGCCAAGACCTATTTCTTCGTCTATGTTAAATGAATAGTAATCAACAAATTTGTCAAATCCTATTCCTGTTAAGCCATTTACATAGTTCCAGAAAGAACCTTTATCAGGATGAATTGCTATTGTATCATAGTTCTTTTCTTCTAGTAGAAGAGGTAAGGAATTATATTTAGTGGAAGGATATCTAAAGAACGTACTTCCTCTTCTTAATGGAAACATTGATGTATTAATCATTAAGTCAGAATCGGAGCTTGTACCTTCGTTTACTTGTTCATATATATTAGGGAAATATAGTCCTGTTTTTATTAATTCATCCATTACAGGAGTAACTTTTTGACCATTTACTTCCTTGCCAAGTATAAAGCTTTCTAATGATTCAACTTGTATAACTAATAAGTTTTTTCCCTCAAGAATTCCAGCATATTGATTGTTAGGTAAATCTTCTTTTTTACTAAAGAATTCATCAATTTGTGATTTTTCTTCAGTAGTTAGTTCATATGGCATTGAATCCTTATAAACATTATATAAATCAAAAATATGATAACCTAGAGGAGAAAAATATCTAGCTGTATTTGTTGGATCATAATTTGAGAATATATATCCATTTTTCACATCTTCATTTTTTAATACATATAAATTAAAGGGAACATATCCTATATATAGAATGCTAGATAATAGTATAACTATAAATGTAATAGGGGCTCTCCTTTTAATTCTTGTGTATGATTTTCTAGTAAAGAAAACAAATATTCCAAGTATTATAAAATCTATAAATAGTAAGAAATCTTTATTACTAAACATTGAAGATATAGTACCACCCATATTATCTAAATTAGCAGTTTGAGTTAGTAATAATGCTGACGGCATTGTTAGGAATCCTCTAAAGTATCCTAAGTCTAATAATATTAATAGGGTAACTAGTATATCTATAATAAATAGATATATAACTCGTCCTTTACCTTTAAATAATAAAGAAAAGCTAATAAAAATTAGAATAAAGGCATAATAATAATTAATAAATGGTTTTGCAGAGTTATATCCAAGATTTAAATTTAGAGAATAAGGATTTTGATTAACTACGAAACCTTGAAATATTATACTTTTAAATGTAATAGCTATAAGTGGAATTAAGAATAATATTATTCTCATAGCACCATCAAAGTTAAGGACCTGTGTAAATTTGTTTTTTAATTTTTCAATAAGTTTGTCCAATATATCACCTCAAATATATAAAGTATTATAACACTTATGGGAATAATACTTAAATTTCTGTACTATTATGTTAACAATACTTAAATTATAGTATAGTAGTTTTTATAAAGCAATTTAGATTTTCTTAATTTTTATAACCAACCAAAAAATAAATTTCAATATTAGAGATAATTTTACAATGAATAGTGTAAGATAAATACAATATGTTATAATATCTATATGTTTTATTTAACATTTATGGAGGTTATATATGCTTCAATATGATTTAATTATAATTGGAGGGGGAGCATCTGGACTTTCAGCTGGGGTTTCTGCTCTGAAAAATGGAATTAAAAAAGTATTAATTTTAGAAAGAAATAATGATTTAGGTGGAAATTTAAACTTATTCATACATAATGGGTTTGGAAGATATTATTTAGGCAAGGATGTAACAGGACCGGAGCTTGGAAGTCAACTTATTAAAGATTTTAAAGCACTAGGTGGTATGTATAAATTAAATACTGAAGTTTTAGAAGTAACTAAGAATAAGGTAGTTTCATATGTGAATCCTCAAGATGGGATTCAGGAGCTTGAAGCAAGGGCTGTAATATTAGCTTCTGGATGTAGAGAAAAGTTTACAGGGAACATAAATATACCAGTTCATAAATATACAGGTATATTTACTTTAGTTTCAGCACACAGGTTAGTTAATCTTCAAGGGTTTCTTCCGGGGAAAGAGGTTATAATTATTGGAAATAATAATTGGTCTTTAGTTCTTGCAAGAAGGCTATTAGTAGAAGGGGCCAGAGTAAAATCCATTATAGATAATTCTAAGAATGGATTTTTAGATGAAAATAGTAGTGAATTTATAGATGGATTTGATATAAATATAATAAGAAATCATCGTGTAGTTGAATTATATGGTAATGAGAGAATAGAAAGTATAGATATTAAAAGTATAGAGGATGAAACTGTGAGAAATATAGGTTGCGATTCTTTAATATTAACGGTTGGATATTGTCCAGAAATATCCTTTATAAGAAAAACAAATATATTGTTAAAGGATTATAGTACTTTGATAGTAAATAATTATGAAACTTCGGTTAATGGAATATTTGCTTGTGGAACTATATTGAGTGGAGATAAAGATATTTTTAATAGCGGAGAAAATGGTGCTCATGTTGGAAAAATAGTAGCAGATTATATAAAGAAATATATGTATTAAAAAATATGGATAGTATGCATTAAAGTGTACTATCCATATTTTTTAATAATTGTTTGAACTCATTAAGCAATAAATTCTGACCATTATTATTTAAATGAATACCATCGATAAAAATATTATTGGATGAAAATTTAAATGTTAAGCTATAAAAATTAACATAGGTAACTGTATATTTATTACAAAGTTCAATTATAGACTTTCCTAATAATTGTAGTTGCTTTTCACAATAATCATATGTAGAAGATTGCATAAAAAGCCTATAAGCATCTTCTTTTATTATTATTGGTGGAATGCCTATAATAACATCTTTAGTTATAGTTAAGGCTTCTTTTAACATTAATTCTAAATTATCTAAAACAGAATCTAGAGATCTATTAGAAAGAAAGTCATTGGTTCCTCCCATTATAAAGATTTTCTTTGGGGAATATGAAATAACATCTTCCGTAAATCTATTTAGCATATCTGTTGTTGTATTTCCATTTATGCCTTTATTTATTATATCTAAAGGTATAAATGGGTTTAAGCTTTCTACCCAGTTATTATTTTTGTTTACACCATATCCATAGGTTAGGCTATCTCCAATAAATACAAAAGAATTTTTTTGCAATTTCAATCTCCTTTCTAAAATAGTTTATTAAAGCAAGACCTACAGATTAATGTTTTACCACCATTTGCTTTAATTAAATCCGTATCGTTAATTTTTTTATTACAAAACTCACAAATCATTGTAATATTATCATTATTGGTTGGTTTATTTTCTGTTTTATTTTTCTTTAATTGTTTATTACTAGTATTTCTAATAGGTGAGTAGAGTTTTTTTATGGAATGCTCTTTTTTAGGTAAAATAGAATAAGAAACTTCATATTGACTTTCTCCATAGAATTCTAGTTCAAATCTAGGATTTTCTTTATCATAAAATTCTTCTGTAATAATTCTAGTTATTTGGGCATCATTAACAATAAGGCCGCTTTTTTCGATTCCATCAAAAATACTTTTAGTTATGTTTGCAGTATCAGGATGCCTTTTTTCGCTTTTATAATAAACCTTAAGAACCGCAATAAGTGATTCCTCTAGGATTACATTGGGATTTTGAATTCTAGCATAGTAGGCAATTTCTTCTTCATAAAGTGCATACCTATCGTGTGATTTTCCAGTATTATATGGAAGGATTGCTCTACCATCCTTATTATGTAGTTTAAAATTAGATTTAGATATGGGGGATCCTGGTACAATTACTTTTGCATAAGAATTCATTATGTAAACTCCTTTAAATAATATTAATATATCCTTAAAAATCCATTAATTCTAATAAAAAATAATGAATAATTTTGTCATTCATTATATAATAAACAATGATAATAATAAGCTATAAGCTTTATTTTAATATACAATAATAAGATAGTTTTAACAAGAATAAGATAGTTTTAGCAAGAAAATGAAAAAAGAATTATAATTTTAGAATATTTTAATATAAATATAATTAGATTAAGAGGTAGTAGCAATGGAAAGCAAATTAATATTGTCAATAGAATCAAGTTGTGATGAAACATCAGCAGCTGTAGTTAAAGATGGAAGAGAAGTATTATCAAATATAATAGCTTCACAAATAGAAACCCACAAAAAATATGGAGGGGTAGTACCTGAGGTTGCATCAAGGATGCATATCGAAGTAGTTAATGGAGTTGTAATGGAGGCATTAGAAGAAGCAGGGGTAAAATTAGAAGATATAGATGCTATTGGTGTTACTTATGGTCCTGGACTAGTAGGAGCATTATTAGTTGGACTACAGTATGCAAAAGGTCTTTCATATTCTTCTAAGAAGCCATTAATAGGTGTAAATCATATTGAAGGCCATATTTGTGCAAATTATATAGAACATAAAGATTTAAAACCACCATTCGTATCTTTAGTAGTTTCAGGAGGACATACTTTCATAGTTCATGTTAAAAATTATGGTGAGTATGATGTTATAGGACAGACAAGGGATGATGCAGCAGGAGAAGCATATGATAAGGTTGCAAGAGCATTAGGATTAGGATATCCTGGTGGACCTAAAATAGATAAATTAGCTAAGGAAGGAAATGAAAATGCTATAGAGTTTCCTAAAGCTAACTTTCATGATGATACATTAGACTTTTCTTTTAGTGGGGTTAAATCAGCTGTATTAAATTATATAAATAAATGTAAGATGCAAGGCATAGAAATAAATAGAGCAGATGTAGCAGCATCTTTTCAGAAGGCAGTTATAGATGTATTAAAGCAAAATGTTTTAAAAACTTGTAAAAAAACTCAGGTTAATAAAATTGCAATAGCTGGTGGTGTAGCATCAAATTCAGCTCTGAGGGAATCTCTTATTAATGCAGCATCTAAAGAAGGAATAGATGTATTATTTCCTTCACCAATACTATGTACAGATAATGCTGCAATGATAGGAAGCGCTGCATACTTTAACTTTATAAAGGGATTAGAAGCACCATTAAATATAAATGCGAAACCCAATTTGAAGCTATGATATATAAGGGGGAAGGGTTAACGTGAAGCTTTTACCACATTCAAATGGAGTCTACAAAGTAAATATGAAAAATAAAATGAAACCAAAGGATATAATAAAAAATACATTATTAGCAATGTTAATAGTAATTATTATAGGTTTTATATATCAAAGAGTAAGTAATTTTATAGCAAAAGAAACTTTGAAGCAAAGAGTAGATTATGCTAGAGTAGATGATAAAAGACTAGATTATAGAACTGATGGAGAAGGTAAATACACTGTTGTATTCGATGGAAATGTTGGAACCAACTTAAATCAGTGGAATTCAATAACAGATAAATTGACATCAGAATATGATGATATAACAACGTTTGTATATAATAGAAGAGGATATGGGTATAGTGATAGTGGAGCATTAAGGACTCCAAAGGAACAAGCAGAAGATTTAAGAATATTACTTAGAAAGGCTGCTGTACCATCTCCTTATATATTGGTTGGTGAAGAATACGGAAGCTTAGTTTTAACTGAATTCGCTAAAGAGTATCCAGATTTAGTAGCAGGAATAGTATTAGTAAATCCATTAGTTGAAGATACAATAAATAGTAGCGAATTCAAAAGAAGCCTTATAATAGAAAAAATAAGAAGAAAGGTAGAGGTACTTGGATCGTCTGTAGGCTTTACAACATTGTTAGATAAGTTTGGAATATCATGTGGAATAAATGAATTTGAAAATAAACTAGATGAAAATAATTTACATGAATTTAAAGTACATAGAACAAAAAGTAGTTATACTAGTGCAGTATATAATGAAATAAAGAACATAACCAGTGGTGAAAATAGTAGTCAAACAGATGGTGTATTTGGTGGAAAACCATATTATTTAATAGCAAAAAGTGGACAAGAGCAATTAGCATTACTTGGAGATTCAAATTTGACAAAAGTTTATAATACTAGTTCGGAAAGTAATATTATATCAATGTATGATCCTGATACCGTTATAACAGGAATAAGACAAGTAGTTAAACAAGCTAATGAAATTGAAAGACTAGCCAAAAAGGCACATAAGAATTAAATTACATCAATGTGTCATATAGTTGTCATAGATGTGTCATATAATTGTCACAAAAAAAGGGTATATTAATATCTGTAAAAGGATTTATTAATATAATATCTAGGAGGCGTTTTATGATGAGTGATGATAATATATATGATGTAGAAAATTATGAGGATGTTAATAATACTGGAGGAGATAGTTTAAATTCTACTGTTCAAAATAGTATGAAGGAAGATTTTATCGATGAAGATAAAATACTAGAAAGAAATAATGGGGTTGATTCAAATCAAGGTTATATGAAAAGCTATAATAAAAAGAAGAAAAAGAGTGGTGGATTTAAAATTATAGCAATAGCCCTTATAGCAGGACTTCTAGGGGGAGCACTAGGCGGTGGAAGTATATATTATGCAATGAGAGGTACTGACACTAAACAGCAATCTTCTATAATAACTCCAAATCCTCAGGAATTTGAGACTACTGAAGGTGCACTAACTGCTAGTGAAGCTTTTGAAAAGGTTGCTCCAGCAGTAGTTATAGTATCAGCAAATGGAGTAACTGATTATAGTGGAATAATACCTCAACAAGTAGATGGAATGGGTTCTGGATTTATAATAAATGAAGAAGGTTATATATTAACAAACTATCATGTTATAGAAGGTGCAAAGGAAGTAGTTGTTACTTTATCAGATGGTAGGGATGTAAAGGCGAAGGTTGTGAATTATGACCAAAATCAAGATATAGCAATGCTAAAATTAAGTGATGATAGCGTTAAGGTTCCAGCAGTAGTACAGCTTGGAGATTCGGATGCATTAAGACCAGGAGAAGAAGTTTTAGCAATAGGAACACCACTTTCTAAAGATTTTAATCAAACTATAACAGGAGGACTTGTAAGTGCTGTTAATAGAACTGTAGAAACAAGTACAGGTGTTAAGTTAAACTTAATTCAAACAGATGCTGCAATTAATCCAGGGAATAGTGGAGGGCCTCTAATAAATACTAGGGGAGAAGTTGTTGGTATAAATACATTAAAAATGTCAGGTGGAGCAGAGGGAATAGGATTTTCAATTCCAATAAATGAAGTTAAAGATAGAATAGATGCATTATCTAAGCCTATATTAAATTTAGGAGTATCAATAAGAGAAGTAGATGAAAAGTTAGCAAAGCAATATGATATGCAAGAAGGACTATATATAGTTGAGGTATCAGAATTCTCACCGGCGGAAAAAGCAGGATTAAAGGGTGGAGATATAATAGTAAAATTTGATGGAGAAAGAATTAAAACCTTTGATGAGTTAAGAGCAATTAGAGATACTAAAAAAGAAGGAGATATAGTTAAAGTAGAAGTAGTTAGAAATGGAGAAAATAAAACTTTTGATGTTCAATTAGAAGCAAAGGAATAATGCATTTAAAATAACTATAATAAAATTTAAATATAGAAGACTAGTTATAGATAAGAGATACGGATGTGAACAAAGTATGACTTATTAAAACTAGTCTTTTTTTATTAAAACGACATAACTTAAAGAACATTTTATAAATAATGGAATAGATTGTATTATATAAAATTTAAATTTAAATTCAAACTTAGGAGGCAAAGTTATGAGCGGAAGAATAACATCATGTGAATTAAAGACAGGATGTAATGAACAAATAGAGGCAATAGTTAGATTACCAGAGGAAAAGAGATCAGTTATATTTGGAACAGTTTTGGACTGTAATAGAATGCCTGTAGTAGATGCGGTTGTTAAGTTATTACAAATTGTTGATGGATGTAGATATCCTTATCCACTAACTCATACTTTTACAGATTGTCACGGACAATTTTTATTAGGACCTTTATGTCCAAATACAAAGTATATGTTAAAGATTTATAAAGATAATATAGTAATAAAATATTCTGAATTAGAAACCTCATCTTATAACGGAAAATGTATAGGTAAACCTGAAAATACAGGAAATCAACCTCCAAAACCATTTCCAGATAAGACATCATGTGGATGCGATTTTTAATTTGACTGAATAATTAAAAGCAAAAAAGGGGCTGTTGCAAAATGATTTTTAATCATTTTGTAGCAACCTCTTTTTTTGCATTTTAAAATTGATATTTTAGGGGTTATAATAAAAACATACTATGAAATATCTGGTTAAATATTTATTT
>NZ_JANKAF010000031.1:0-15154 GCF_024622765.1 Clostridium mucosae
GCTAATACTGTTGTGATTGCAGCTGTTAAAGTTGTCTTACCGTGGTCAACGTGACCGATTGTTCCAATGTTTACGTGTGGTTTACTTCTTTCGAATTTTTGCTTTGCCATTGTAAAATCCTCCTTTATGGAAATTAATTATATGAACCTTCTTAGTTATTATATCTAATTTAGTTCGATTTTTCTATACTTATATAAATTTTCCTTATATTATTTAATAATACTTAAATTTATATTTTGTAATGTTGCTCATAGTTTAATTATGAGCAACATTCTTTATATTTATAACTAAAGTGAATTAGTTTCTTTCACTCTTAATTTTTTCTTGAACACTCTTAGGAACTTCTTCGAAGTGATCGAATACCATTGAATAAGTACCTCTACCTTGAGTTCTTGATCTTAAAGTAGTTGCATATCCAAACATTTCTGAAAGTGGAACCATAGCTCTGATAATTTGAGCTCCGTTTATAGCTTCCATACCTTCTATTCTTCCTCTTCTTGAGTTAAGATCTCCCATTACATCTCCCATATATTCTTCTGGTACTGTAACTTCAACCTTTTCCATTGGCTCAAGTAATACTGGGTCTGCTTTTGTCATAGCATTCTTAAATGCCATAGAACCAGCAATCTTAAACGCCATTTCAGATGAGTCAACTTCATGGTATGAACCGTGAACTAACTTAACTTTGAAGTTAATAGTTTCGTATCCAGCTATAATACCATTTTTAGCTGCTTCTTGAATACCGTTATCTATAGCTGGAATATATTCTCTTGGAATAGCTCCTCCAACGATAGCATTTTCAAATACATATTCACCTTCAGTAGGTTCCATTTCAATCACACAGTGACCATATTGACCCTTACCACCTGATTGCTTAGCATATTTAGCTTCAGCTTTAACAGCTTTTCTAATTGTTTCTTTGTAAGCAACTTGAGGTGCTCCAACGTTACATTCAACTTTGAATTCTCTAGTTAATCTGTCAACGATGATTTCTAAGTGAAGTTCACCCATACCAGCAATTATTGTTTGACCAGTTTCTTGATCAGTATGAGTTCTGAAAGTAGGATCTTCTTCAGCAAGCTTAGCTAATGCTAATCCCATCTTTTCTTGACCAGCTTTTGTCTTTGGCTCTATAGCTACAGATATAACTGGTTCTGGGAATTCCATAGCTTCTAATATTATTGGATCGCTTTCTACACAAAGAGTATCTCCTGTTGTAGTATTCTTTAATCCAATAATTGCTCCTAATTCACCTGCTTCTAATGCTTCAACTTCTTCTCTTGAATTAGCATGCATCTTAACAAGTCTTCCTATTCTTTCTTTCTTACCCTTTGTTGAGTTTAATACGTAAGTTCCACTTTGCATAACTCCTGAATAAATTCTAGTGAATGCAAGCTTTCCAACGAATGGGTCAGTAGCTATCTTAAATGCTAAAGCTGACATTGGAGCTTCATCTGAAGCTTCTCTTGAATCTTCTTCACCTTCTAAAGATATACCTTTAACTGCAGGAATATCTAAAGGTGATGGAAGGAATGCAACAACTCCATCGATCATTTGTTGAACACCTTTATTCTTGTAAGATGAACCACAGATACATGGAACTATTTCATTAGCTATAGTAGCTTTTCTTAAACCAGTCATTAACTCTTCTACAGTTAATTCTTCACCTTCAAGGTATTTTTCCATTAATTCTTCGTTAGTTTCAGCTATAGCTTCAATCATAGCCATTCTATATTCTTCAGCTTGATCAGCTAAATCTGCTGGAATTTCTTCTTCTCTAACATCTTTTCCTAGATCATCATAGAACATAATAGCTTTATTAGTTATTAAATCTACCATTCCTTTGAATTGATCTTCTGATCCAACTGGAATTTGTATTGGAACTGCATTAGCTTTCAATCTATCTCTTACAGTGTTTATACATCTAAAGAAGTCTGCACCTGTAGCATCCATCTTATTAACGTATATCATTCTTGGTACACCGTATTTGTCCGCCTGTCTCCAAACAGTTTCAGTTTGAGGTTCAACCCCACTTTTTGCATCTAGAACTGTAACAGCTCCATCAAGAACTCTTAATGATCTTTCAACTTCAACTGTGAAGTCTACGTGACCTGGAGTATCTATAATATTTAATTCATGACCTTTCCATGAACATGTTGTAGCAGCAGAAGTAATTGTTATACCTCTTTCTTGTTCTTGAACCATCCAGTCCATTGTAGCTGCTCCTTCATGAACTTCTCCAATTTTGTGGCTTCTTCCAGTATAGAATAATATACGCTCAGTAGTTGTAGTTTTACCAGCATCTATGTGAGCCATTATTCCAAAGTTACGGAATTTGTCTAACGGATATTTTCTAGCCATTTGTATGTCCTCCTCTCAACGAGTAATTTTAGATTCGACAAAACTGCTTTGGCAGAAGCCAAAACAGTTTGTTTATTAGTATCTGTAATGAGCGAATGCTTTGTTTGCTTCAGCCATTTTATGAGTATCTTCTCTCTTCTTAACAGCTGCTCCAGTATTATTAGCTGCATCCATTAATTCTCCAGCTAATCTTTGAGCCATTACTTTTTCGCCTCTTTTTCTAGCAGCATCTAGCATCCATCTGATTCCTAGAGTCTGTCTTCTTTCTGGTCTTACTTCTATAGGAACTTGGTAGTTAGCACCACCTATTCTTCTAGCTTTAACCTCTAATAAAGGCATTACATTATTCATAGCTTCTTCAAATACTTCTAAAGCATCTTTACCTGTTTTTTGCGCCATTATTTCAAACGCGTCGTAGCATATTTTTTGTGCTACTCCTTTTTTACCATCTTCCATTACATTGTTTATTAACTTTGTAACAACTTTTGAGTTGTACATTGGATCTGGTAATACATCTCTCTTTGCGATATGTCCTTTTCTTGGCACTTTTCTTCCCTCCTTAACATAATAAATTTAAGTTCATTGGTACTCTGCAATTAAACATTGCCGTAAAGTGCTTTACTTCTTCATCTATATAAACTTAATTTATAAATCTATGTAAATGCTGAAGACAAGCACTAGCGTAGCTTATTATTTTAAACTACTTTTTTGCCTTCGGCTTTTTAGCACCGTACTTTGATCTTCCTTGCATTCTGTTAGCTACTCCAGCACAGTCAAGTGCTCCTCTTACGATATGGTATCTAACACCAGGAAGGTCCTTAACTCTACCACCTCTTATAAGAACAACACTGTGCTCTTGTAAGTTGTGTCCTACACCACCAATGTATGCAGTAACTTCGAATCCATTTGTAAGTCTTACTCTTGCTATTTTTCTTAAAGCTGAGTTAGGCTTCTTTGGAGTTGTTGTTTTAACAACTGTACAAACTCCTCTTCTTTGTGGACACTCGTTAAGTGCTGGTGCTGTTGACTTGTTGATAACAGTTTTTCTGCCTTTTCTAACTAATTGGCTAATAGTTGGCATTTTTTCACCTCCTGAAATTTTTTTATCTATATATCTAATATTTAAGATAAAAGCTTATTAATGAATTATTCTAAAGTTAGTACTGCTGATGCTTTAACATCTATACTACACATTTTTCCTAATTCTTTCATTGTGTCAATGTAAATAATTTTTACATTTTTTTCAATTGCTAAATCTGTTAATGATTTAGTCAAATTAATTTCTGCGTCTTTAGCTACATATAAAACAGTTCCAGTTCCATTTTTAATAGACTTAGTACATTGTTTTATACCTATTAATTTATTTCCTACAATGTTATCTATCATGAAATCACTCCCTATACAAAAGTTCATAGAGGCTCAGTTCATGACCTTGCCTCCATGAATTCATGTAGACAATTATATTGTAGTGTAGCTTTAAAATCACACAATTCGTATTTTATCATTTAAGCATACACATGTCAATAAAATTGCAATGTATTATTCAATTGATTCTAAAGTGTCATTTTCCACTAAAACGTCCTCAACATCTAGCTTTACATTCCTATATCTCATCATTCCAGTACCTGCTGGTATTAACTTACCAATAATAACATTTTCTTTCAGACCTACTAGAGGATCTATCTTTCCTTTAATAGCAGCCTCTGTAAGAACTCTTGTTGTTTCTTGGAATGATGCAGCTGATAGGAAACTATCTGTTGCTAATGCAGCCTTAGTTATACCAAGTAATGCTTGCTCGCCTTTAGCTTCTTCTCCACCAAATTCTCTTACTCTTGCATTTTCTTCTTCGAAGTCGAACATATCTATCATAGTTCCTGGTAATAGATCAGTATCTCCTGAATCTAGTACTTTAACTTTTCTAGTCATTTGTCTAACAACTACTTCTAAGTGCTTATCATTGATATCAACACCTTGAAGTCTATAAACTTTTTGAACTTCAGATAATAGATATTTTCTAGCTCCATCTATACCCTTAATTGCAGCTATATCATGAGGGTTTACTGAACCTTCAGTAATCTCATCCCCAGCTTCAATAGAGTCATCATCAGATACCTTTAGTCTTGAACCAAATGGTATTTCATAACTACGTTCTTCTCCATCGTTAGCCATTACAAATACAGTTCTCTTTTTCTTCGTTTCTTCAACTCTAACTGTACCAGTTATTTCACTTACTATGGCTAATCCTTTAGGTTTTCTAGCTTCGAATAATTCTTCAACTCTAGGAAGACCTTGTGTAATATCGGCTCCAACAACTCCCCCTGTATGGAATGTTCTCATCGTAAGCTGAGTTCCTGGTTCCCCGATTGATTGTGCTGCGATTATACCAACAGCTTCACCTATATTGATCTTTTGCGCTGTCGCCATGTTCATACCATAACACTTAGAACATACACCAACTTTACACTTACATGTAAATACAGATCTAATTTTTACTTTCTTAACACCTGCTGCTGCTACTTTTTCTGCAACATCAAGTTCCATATATTGATCAGCTTCTACCATAACTTCACCAGTTTCTGGATGAATTATTGGTTCAGCTGTATATCTACCATAAAGTCTTTCTGCTAATCCTTCAATCGCTTCATTACCTTCTTTAATTTCTGAAACATAGATACCTTCTGTTGTTCCACAATCTATTTCTCTTACGATAACATCTTGTGATACGTCAACTAGTCTTCTTGTTAAGTATCCAGAGTCAGCTGTCTTAAGAGCTGTATCGGCATTACCCTTTCTAGCTCCGTGAGTAGATATAAAGTACTCTACCACTTCAAGACCTTCTCTAAATGAAGCTCTGATTGGTAATTCTATAATCTTACCTGTTGGACTCGCCATAAGTCCTCTCATACCAGCTAATTGCTTAATCTGAGACTTAGATCCTCTGGCTCCAGAGTCGGCCATCATGAATATTGGATTAAATTTATCCAAACTATTCATAAGTGCATCCGCAACATCTTCTGTTGTTTTAGTCCATTTTTCAATAACTCTTTCATATCTTTCTTCTTCTGATATGAAACCTCTCTTATACATCTTTTCAATCTTATCAACAGTTTCATCTGCTTCTTTAAGTAGTGTATATTTTGCTTCTGGTACTATCATATCAGAAGCAGCTACTGTTACAGCTCCAATTGATGAATAGTGATAACCTAAAGCTTTGATTTTATCAAGCATTATTGATGTATTTGTTGGACCATGCACTGCATAGCATTTATCGATTATCTTACCTAATGACTTTTTAGTTATTAAGAAATCTACTTCTAAGTTGAATTCTTCATCTTTATTACTTCTATCTACAAAACCTAAGTCTTGAGGAATTGATTCATTAAAGATTATCTTACCAACTGTAGTTTTTATTATTCCTGATTTCTTTTCTCCATTAATTTCCTTAAACATTCTTACATTAATCTCAGCATGAATTGCTATTTCGCCTACTTCGTAAGCCATTATAGCTTCATCCTTTGAAGCAAAAACTTTACCTTCACCCTTAGCTCCAGTTTTATCCATAGTTAAATAATATGATCCTAATACCATATCTTGTGTAGGTACACAAACTGGTTTACCATCTGAAGGCTTCATTATATTTCCTGCTGCAAGCATTAAGAATCTTGCTTCTGCTTGTGCTTCAACTGATAATGGAACGTGAACCGCCATTTGGTCTCCATCGAAGTCAGCATTATACGCAGTACATACAAGTGGGTGTAGTTTTATAGCTCTACCTTCTACTAATATTGGTTGGAATGCTTGAATTCCTAATCTATGTAGAGTAGGAGCACGGTTTAGTAAAACTGGATGATCAGTAATTACTTCTTCAAGTACGTCCCATACTTGATTATTTACTCTTTCAACCATTCTTTTAGCACTCTTTATATTATGTGCTACTCCATCTTCAACTAACTTCTTCATTACAAATGGTTTAAATAACTCTAAAGCCATTTCTTTTGGAAGTCCGCATTGATACATCTTCAACTCAGGTCCTACAACGATAACTGATCTACCTGAGTAGTCAACTCTCTTACCAAGTAAGTTTTGTCTAAATCTACCTTGCTTACCTTTAAGCATATCTGATAATGATTTAAGTGGTCTATTTCCAGGTCCTGTAACAGGTCTTCCTCTTCTACCATTATCTATAAGTGCATCTACTGCTTCTTGAAGCATTCTCTTTTCATTTCTAACAATTATGTCTGGAGCACCTAGGTCTAAAAGCTTCTTCAATCTGTTATTTCTATTTATAACTCTTCTATATAAATCATTTAAGTCTGAAGTAGCAAATCTTCCCCCATCCAATTGAACCATCGGTCTTAAATCTGGTGGAATTACAGGTATAACATTAATAACCATCCATCTTGGATCATTACCTGATTTTCTAAAAGATTCAACAACTTCTAATCTTCTTATGATTCTAACTTTCTTTTGACCAGTACTTGTTTTTAATTCTTCTTTAAGCTCCTTAGATTGACCTTCTAAATCAATTTCTCCAAGTAGCTCTTGAACAGCTTCAGCTCCCATTCCAGCTATAAAGCTTTCTTCACCATATTTGTCAACAGCTTCTCTATATTCTTTTTCGTTAAGAAGTTGTTTCTTTAATAATGGTGTTTCTTTAGGATCTATTACTACATATGAAGCAAAGTATAATATTTTTTCTAAAGCTCTTGGTGACATATCTAAAAGTAATCCCATTCTTGATGGAATTCCCTTAAAGTACCAAATGTGAGAAACTGGGGCAGCCAGTTCAATATGCCCCATTCTTTCTCTTCTTACTTTAGCTTTTGTAACTTCAACTCCACATCTGTCACAAACTATTCCCTTATATCTAACTCTCTTGTATTTACCACAATGACATTCCCAATCTTTAATAGGTCCAAATATTCTTTCACAGAATAGACCGTCTCTTTCTGGTTTTAAAGTTCTATAGTTTATAGTTTCAGGTTTTTTAACTTCTCCTCTTGACCATTCTCTTATTTGGCTAGGTGAAGCTAAACCTATTTGTATAGCATCAAATTTATTCAATTCAAACAAGGGTATATCCTCCCTTCAAATTTAGTGTTCATCATTTACAAAATCATCAAGTTCTAAGTCTTCTTCATGGAATCCATCTAACGCAAAGTTATCAAACTCAACATCTTCATCAATTTCTTCCTCTGATATTGTATAACTATCATCTACATTAACATCTTCTGAAACAACATCTTCTGTTCCTTCAATGTTAACTTCTAAATCTTCCATATCTTCTTCTGCAAATTCTTTAAGTCTAACTTCTTCTTTTTCATCATTTAACACTTTTACATCTAAACATAAAGCTTGAAGTTCTTTAATTAGAACCTTAAATGATTCTGGAACTCCAGGTTCAGGTATGTTTTCACCTTTAACAATAGCTTCATATGTTTTAACTCTACCTACAACATCATCTGATTTAACAGTTAATATTTCTTGTAGTGTATGAGCTGCTCCATACGCTTCTAAAGCCCAAACTTCCATTTCTCCAAATCTTTGACCACCGAATTGTGCTTTACCACCAAGTGGTTGTTGAGTTACTAATGAGTATGGACCTGTTGATCTTGCATGGATCTTATCGTCAACTAAGTGAGCTAGCTTTAAGATATACATTATTCCAACAGTTACTTCATTATCAAAAGCTTCTCCTGTTCTACCATCATATAAAACAGTTTTTCCATTCGCATTGTATCCTGCTTTCTCTAAGCATTCTTCAATGTCTTTTTCAGTAGCACCATCAAATACAGGAGTAGCTATATGCCATCCTAATTGACTTGCTGCCCATCCCAAGTGAACCTCTAGTACCTGACCGATGTTCATACGTGATGGAACCCCTAATGGGTTTAAGCAAATTTGTAATGGTCTACCATCTGGTAAGAATGGCATATCTTCTTCTGGTAATACTCTTGAGATAACCCCTTTATTACCATGACGTCCTGCCATCTTATCTCCAACAGAGATTTTTCTCTTTTGAGCTATATAACATCTAACTAGTTCATTTACACCTGGGTTTAATTCATCACCGTTTTCTCTAGTAAATACTTTCACATCTACTATTATTCCAGCTTCCCCATGTGGTACTCTTAATGAAGTATCTCTTACTTCTCTAGCTTTCTCTCCAAATATAGCTCTTAATAATCTTTCTTCCGCTGTTAATTCAGTTTCTCCCTTAGGTGTAACTTTACCTACAAGGATATCACCTGATCTAACTTCAGCTCCGATTCTTATTATTCCTCTGTCATCTATATCCTTTAATGCATCTTCGCTTACGTTTGGAATATCTCTAGTTATTTCTTCAGGTCCTAGCTTTGTATCTCTAGCTTCACACTCATATTCTTCTATATGAATTGAAGTAAATACATCTTCTCTAACTAGTTCTTCAGAAATAAGCATAGCATCTTCGTAGTTATATCCTTCCCAAGTTATGAAGCCCATTCTAATGTTTTTACCTAATGCTATTTCCCCTAAATCAGTTGATGGACCATCAGCTAACACTTGGTTCTTAAACACTATTTCACCTTTATCTACTAAAGGTCTTTGGTTTATACATGTACCTTGGTTACTTCTCTTGAACTTAAGAAGATTATAAGTATCTATTCCGCCGTCTACATCTCTCTTAATTCTGATTTCATTAGAACTTACGTAAACTACCTTACCCGCATTTCTAGCCTTTGGAAGAACTCCAGAGTCTACTGCTGCTTTAAATTCTATTCCAGTACCAACTACTGGCGCTTGAGGTTTTAATAATGGAACCGCTTGACGTTGCATGTTTGATCCCATAAGAGCTCTTGAAGCATCGTCATTTTCAAGGAATGGTATCATAGCTGTAGCTACTGATACTATTTGTCTTGGTGATACGTCTATTAAATCAACCTCATCAGCATTAACTACTAATATATCATGCTTACTTCTAACAGTAACTCTGCTATCAATAAACTTTCTATCTTCTCCAATAGGCTCTTTAGCTTGTGCTACAAGATATAAATCTTCTTCATCAGCTGTAAAGTATCTTATTTCGTCTGTAATTATACCTTTTTCTTTATCAATAACTCTATAAGGAGTTTCTATGAATCCATATTCATTAACTTTAGCATATGTAGCTAATGAGTTAATAAGACCTATATTTGGTCCTTCTGGAGTTTCTATAGGACACATTCTACCATAATGAGAATGGTGAACGTCTCTAACTTCGAAACCAGCTCTTTCTCTTGAAAGACCTCCTGGTCCTAAAGCTGACAATCTTCTCTTATGAGTTAATTCTGATAATGGATTTACCTGATCCATGAATTGTGATAATTGTGAACTACCAAAGAATTCTTTAATAGCAGCTGCAACAGGTCTTATGTTAATTAACATTTGAGGTGTTATAGCTTCTTGATCTTGAATAGTCATTCTTTCTTTAACTACTCTTTCCATTCTTGATAAACCAATTCTGAATTGATTTTGTAGTAATTCACCTACTGATCTTAATCTTCTATTTCCTAAGTGATCTATATCATCAACATAACCTACTGAATATGGTAATCCCAATTCGTAACTTATAGTTGCAAATATATCATCTCTTATTATATGTTTAGGAATAAGTCTATTTAAGTTTTTCTTTATTTCTTCTTTTATAGTGTCTTCATCATCATAGTTATCTAGTATCTCTTTTAATGTTGGATAGTGAACAAGTTCTCTGATATTTAAATCTTCTATATTAAATGATACAAAATTCTTAATATCAACAAAATGGTTACCAATTACTCTAACCACTCTATCCTCAACTAATATATCAACTGAGTTTATACCAACGTTTTGAATTTCCTCAGCAAGAGATCTACTAATCTTTTTACCTTGCTCTACCATAATTTCTCCTGTTTGAGGATTAACTATGTCTGTAGCTGCAACTTGGTTAACTAATCTTAAGTTTAAAGCTAACTTCTTATTAAACTTATATCTACCAACTCTTGATAAGTCATATCTCTTTGGATCAAAGAATAATGAATCTATAAGAGATATAGCGCTATCAACCGTAGGTGGTTCACCTGGTCTTAATCTTTTATATATCTCTAATAAAGCTTCTTCTTTAGTCTTAGTATTGTCTTTTTCTATTGTAGCTTTAAATCTTTCATCTTCTCCAAAATAGTCTAAAAGCTCTTGATCGCTTCCGAATCCCATAGCTCTTGCTAAAATAGATATAGGAAGTTTTCTTGTTTTATCTATTCTTACATAAATAATATCGTTAGAATCCGTTTCGTATTCTAACCATGCTCCTCTATTTGGAATAACTGTTGATGAATATAATTTTTCACCAGTTTTATCAACATTAAAACTGTAATAAACACCTGGTGACCTTACTAATTGGCTTACAATAACTCTTTCAGCACCATTTATGATGAAAGTTCCTTGCTCTGTCATTAATGGGAAGTCACCCATAAACACTTCTTGTTCTTTAATTTCTCCAGTTTCATTGTTTTGTAATCTTACAGAAACCTTTAGTGGTGCAGCATAAGTAGCATCTCTCTCTTTACACTTCTCCACTGAATACTTAATATTATCCATATCAAGCTTATAATCTACAAACTCAAGAACAAGATTTCCCGTAAAGTTTGTAATAGGATTAATGTCTTCAAAAACTTCATGAAGACCTTCCTTTAAAAACCATTGATATGAATCTAATTGTACCTCAATAAGATTTGGCATTTCAGTTACATCTTTAACTTTACCAAAACTCATTCTAGTTCTTTTTCCGACTTGGACAGGATGTACCATGAATTTTCACCCCTTGTATAAAACTAAAATAACCAAAAGCACACTTTCCCTAAGGACTTATGCTTTCGGATAGCATCACTTATTAGTATAACCATCTTTTGTTCGATTATACATTTTTTTCATATGAATATATACCTACCCATATTGAATAGTACATTAAATGATACTATCATACTATTCTTTTAATGTCAATTATTTTATTGTATAACTTATGTTAATCTATAATTTCCTACATTTCAAGTAGATTTTATATAAAACTATATAAAGTATCCCAGGAATCTGATATTTTATATAGTTTCATTTAGACAATTAAAAAGGTGCCTTTAACAGCACCTTTTTCAATTTAAAAGTTAATTACTTAACTTCTACTTCAGCTCCAACTTCAGCTAATTTAGCTTTCATGTCTTCAGCTTCTTCTTTTGATACGCCTTCTTTTAATGTCTTAGGAGCTCCATCAACTATTTCCTTAGCTTCTTTTAATCCTAATCCAGTTAATTCTCTAACAACTTTGATAACTTTGATCTTTTGTGATCCAGCGTTAGCTAAAACTACGTCAAATTCAGTCTTTTCTTCTGCAGCTGCAGCACCACCTGCAACAGCTCCTGCAACTGCTACTGGAGCAGCAGCACTTACACCAAATTCTTCTTCACAAGCTTTAACTAGCTCGTTTAATTCTAAAACAGTCATTTCTTTTATAGCTTGAATTATATCTTCTCTTGTCATTTTAATTGCACCTCCAAATTTTTATCAGTTATTATTCAGCTGATTCTGATTCTTTTTTTCTTTAATTGCATTTAATAAGTATGCAACGTTTGATAATGGAGCTTTGAAGCTTCCAAGAAGTTTTGCGATAAGAACTTCTTTTGATGGTATTGTAGCAAGTTGTTCAACTTCTGCTTTATTATATAAAGTTCCTTCTACCATACCTGCTTTTAATTCTAATTTCTTGTGATCCTTAGCAAATGTATGTAATACTCTTGCTGGAGCAGTAGCATCTTCATATCCGAATGCTATAGAAACCGGTCCTTCTAAGTATGAATCAAGACCTTCAATTCCTAACTCCTTAGCAGCTAATGTTACAAGGTTATTCTTATAAACCTTATACTCAACACCTGCTTCTCTTAAATTTTTTCTTAAAGCTGTATCTTCTTCAACTGTTAAACCTTGATAGTCTGCTAAAACGATCGCTTGAGCTTTTTCTAATTTTTCCTTAATCTCAGCAACTTTAGCTTCTTTAATTTGTCTATTCTTGTTCATTACTGTGTGTCCACCTCCTCACAGTTTTTTAACTGCAAATTTATATTAAGAAAGGCCTTCCCATAGACATAGGAAGACCAAATAATTACTTACCTTGGTATTCCTCGGTAGGCAATTATTTAAACCTTTCGGCACCTACTGTCTTTGGAATCAGCATTCTCTTTAACAACAGATTATATTTTACAACATAACTTTCTGTTTGTCAATACTAATCTAAAACTTTTGTTGGGTTAACCTTTGCTCCAGGACCCATAGTGCTTGAAACAGATACTGACTTAACGTATTGTCCCTTAGCAGCTGCTGGTTTAGCCTTGATTAAAGCATCCATTAAAGCATGGAAGTTTTGTTGTAACTTCTCAACTCCAAATGATTTCTTTCCAATTGGGCAGTGAACTATAGCAGTTTTATCAACTCTATATTCAACTTTACCAGCTTTTATTTCAGCTATTGCCTTAGCAACATCAAATGTAACTGTTCCTGATTTTGGGTTTGGCATTAATCCTTTAGGTCCTAAAACTCTACCGATTCTACCTACAACACCCATCATATCTGGTGTAGCAACTACTACATCATAGTCAAACCAGTTTTCGCTTTGGATCTTTTGAACTAATTCTTCAGCTCCTACGAAATCTGCTCCAGCTTCTTGAGCTTCTTTAGCTTTTTCTCCCTTTGCAAACACTAAAACTCTTACAGTTCTACCTGTTCCATTTGGAAGAACAACAGCTCCTCTAACTTGTTGATCTGCATGTCTTGGGTCAACCCCTAATCTAACATGTAGTTCTATTGTTTCATCAAACTTTGCTTTTGCAGTCTTTACTGCTAAATCTAAAGCTTCAGATGGAGTGTATAATGCACTCTTATCTATTAATTTTGCGCTTTCAATATAATTCTTTCCCATAATATGCCTCCTTTGTGGTGTTAGCGGTTTTTACCTCCCACTTTTTTACGAATTACTCTTCAATAGTTACTCCCATACTTCTTGCAGTACCTTCGATCATGCTCATAGCAGTTTCGATTGTAGCTGCATTTAAGTCAGGCATCTTTAATTCAGCAATTTTTCTTACTTGATCCTTAGTTAACTTACCAACTTTAGTTCTGTTTGGAACTCCTGAACCACTTTCGATTCCTAATTCCTTCTTTATAAGAACTGCTGCTGGTGGAGTTTTTAGTATAAAACTAAAAGATCTATCTTGGTAAACTGTTATAACAACTGGAATTATTAATCCAGCTTGGTTAGCAGTCTTTGCATTGAACTCCTTACAGAATCCCATAATATTAACACCATGTTGACCTAATGCTGGTCCTACTGGTGGTGCTGGTGTCGCCTTACCTGCAGGAAGTTGAAGTTTGATCATTCCTGTTACTTTCTTAGCCATGTATTATTCCTCCTATACTGTGGTAATACGGACCTTAGTCCTCCCACTTTATTAAAACATTAGCTTATATTAAACTAATTTTTCAACTTGTGTAAATTCTAGTTCAGCTAGAGTTTCTCTACCGAACATATCAATTAATGCTTTTATTTTGCGCTTTTCTAGATTTATCTCTTGTATTATAGCTACAAATTCCCTTAAAGGACCAGAGATAACTCTTACGCTTTCCCCTACTTCTAAATCTATTTCTACAGGTGTTTCTTGAACTCCCATAGACTCAATTTCTTCATCTGTAAGGGGAACTGGTTTAGAAGCTGGGCCAACAAATCCTGTTACACCCCTAGTATTTCTAACCACATACCATGACTCATCTGTCATTAGCATCTTTACTAACACATATCCAGGAAACTTCTTTTTAAGAGAAATCTTTTGTTTCCCATCTTTTTCTTCTACAACCTCTTCCATAGGCACTTGAATGTCTTGAAGTAAGCTTTGAAGATTTCTATTTTCAATGGTTTTTTCAAGATTCGCTTTAACCTTGTTTTCGTAGCCTGAGTATGTGTGTACAACATACCATCTTGCTCTTTCGCTCATATTTTCTTATAGGTGATTAACACCTAAACCTCCTTATTTTAGTTTAAAAATGAATTCAAAGAGGTTTTGAAAAATATAATCTAACCCGCCCACTAATACTATATATATTAGCACAACTACGCCAACTGCAATTAACGCCTTTTTAGTGTCATTTTTAGAAGGCCAAGTTATTCTTTTAACTTCTGCCTTAACCTCTCTAAAAAACTTAAATATGCCACCTTTATTAGGTGAGTTCTTAGTTAAATTTACATTTTCCTTAACAGCCATTACTTCACATCCTTAATCTTTGTGAGTATGTGTCACTACTATATTAGCTAATTATTTAGTTTCTTTATGAAGTGTATGTTTTTTACAGAACTTGCAGTATTTATGCATTTCTAATCTGTCTGGGTTATTTTTCTTATTTTTCATTGAATTATAATTTCTTTGCTTACACTCTGTGCATGCTAAAGTTATCTTTACTCTCACAGTCTGCACCTCCAGTTTACCGTAAATAATATAAAACCTTACTACTTTATGTTAAATTAATTTCGTTAATTACCTAAACACATTATCATAAAACACGTATTATGTCAATATATATGCCTTTGTAAAGGACTAGGTAATGAAACCCAGTCCCTACATATATATTAAGAACTCATATTACTCGATTATGCTAGTAACAACTCCTGAACCTACAGTTCTTCCACCTTCTCTGATAGCGAATCTTAATCCTTCATCCATTGCTACTTGAGTGATTAATTCAACGTTCATGTCAATGTGGTCTC
>NZ_JANKAF010000032.1:0-12272 GCF_024622765.1 Clostridium mucosae
GTAAATAGAGTTGCCTTTGGGAAAAGGACAAGTTCTAAGGAATATATGAGAATTTTCAAAAGGAGCTTTAAGATATGGCAAAGGGAATTGAAATTTTCATAATAATTCAGGATGAAATTAAAGAATTTCAATATAAGGGTTTATCTTATAATGCGGCTAGAAGGTTGGTATATGAAAAATATACAAAGGAATTGGGGGAAATTAAAAATGCCAAGAAAAATTGATAATAGCAAATTATCATTTGGTAAATTCAAAAGAGTATTTACAGAAAAATACTTTCGAAATCAAGAGAAGAAACTTCAAAAAACATTAATTAGAAATAGCAATGCTATAGATTGGAGCAGTAGATGAATGAAGTAAAGTTATTACCACATCAAGAAAAATCTATAGCTGCCACTAAAGATTTTAATAGATGTGCTTACTATCTAGATATGGGATTAGGAAAAACATTTGTAGGGTCAGAAAAATTAAAAGAGCTCGATGCCAATGTAAATTTGATAATCTGCCAAAAATCAAAATTACAAGATTGGTATGAGCACTTCAAAACTTATTATTCAGATTATAACATAATAATTTATAACAAGAAAGTAGCAATTAAAGATAAATCAATAATTATTATAAATTATGATTTGGTATGGAGAAGGTCGGAATTATTAGAACTAGAAGATTTTACTTTAATGTTAGATGAGTCTAGCTGTATTAAAAATGAGAAATCTAATAGAACTAAATTCATACTTAAGATGAAACCAAGTAATGTAATTTTATTATCAGGAACACCTACTGGTGGAAAGTATGAAGAATTATACAGTCAATGTAAATTGTTAGGCTGGAAGATTAGTAAAAAAGCTTTTTGGGACACATACATTGTTACTAAGAAGATGGATATTAACGGATTCAGTATTCCAATAGTAATTGGATATAAGAATATTGATAGACTCAAAGAAAAGCTAAGAGAACATGGAGCTATTTTTATGAAAACTGAAGAAGTATTGGATCTCCCTGAGCAAATAGATAACGTAATAAAAGTTGAGTCAACTAAGGAGTATAAAAAGTTTGTTAAGAATAGGCTCATTGAAATTGATGATAAAGAGCTTGTTGGAGATACAAGTTTAACTAAATTATTATATCAGAGACAATTAGCTAGTCAGTATAACAGTAATAAAACTAGTAAATTAAGAGATTTATTGGAGTCAACAAATGATAGGGTAATTATTTTCTACAACTTCAATGAAGAGCTTAAGGAAATAGAAGATATGTGTATCAGAATGGAAAGGCCAGTATCGGTTGTTAATGGTCAACGTAAAGACTTAATTTGCTATGAGAAGGACCAGGAATCAGTGACATTAATTCAATATCAAGCAGGAGCTATGGGACTTAATTTACAGCTAAGTAATAAGATTATATATTTTAGTTTACCGCTAAGTTCAGAGTTGTTTGAGCAAAGCAAAAAGAGAACTCATAGAATTGGTCAGAAAAATACTTGTTTCTATTATTACTTAATAACAGATAGAACAATTGAAGAAAAGATATATGAAGTATTAGGACAGAGAAGAGATTTTACAAATAAATTATTCGAAGAACTGGAGGTTTAAATTATGCCAAAAGTTATAACTTATAAAAAGCTAAAAAATGTAACAGAAACCATAATGAGTTATGGTGATGTGTTAAATATTATTGAAGAAAATCTTGGCTCAGAAGTAGTAATAGCTTTATTAGATTTTAAAGAAGATGAATTAGAATCTCCTGATGATAAAATGATAAGTTATATTGAAGATGGAACTTTCACAGAACAAATTAGAGAATCAGGATTAATCAATAAAATAGTAGAAAATATACTAATTGATTTAGAGGAACATGGATATTTAAAGAAAAGCAAAAATATTCATAAATTTATCCCTAATGAAGATGAGTTGATCGAACTTATAGATGAAAAATTATCACCAGGAATAATGAACTATTTTGAAAATAACTAAGGAGGAATAACAAATGTTAAAAACAGTAGAAGAGTACAGTAGAGAAATGACTAGAGAAGAATTTGACAAATTTACAGAAGTAGAGGAATTGTGTCCACATAATTTTGGACTACTTGATCATGAAGGTTGTAACGGAATAATTTGTAAAGAATGTTATAACAAAGCTTTAGTAGGGATTGAATTTAAAGTAGCAGTTCCAGGATTACCAATAGAAGTTATGCCAGCATTACAAAAGCTTCAGGATTTAGAGATACAAGCTAAATCAATTAAGGAGCAGCAAGAGGAGTTAAAAGAAGATCTATTAAAAGCCATGGAAACTCATGGAGTAAAGAAGTGGGATAACGAGGTTATGACAGTAACTTATACAGCTCCAACGACTCGTACAAATATTGATAGTACAAAGCTTAAGAAAGAGCTTCCAGATGTATTTCGTAAGTATAGTAAGATTTCAAATGTTAAAAGTTCTATAAGAATTAAGTTGAAAGGAGAAAAATAAATGAATACAGGATACAAATTCGATGTTAATGAAGACAATGAAGTAATTTATACAAGTCTGTTAGAAGATGGATATATGCCAGTTGAGGATGAAGAATAATGGCTGCTGAAAAGACCTTTGAAAATGAAATAAAGAAGTTTTTAAATAAGTTGCCTAATACTTGGTACTTTAAAGTATGGAGTGGTCCATATAGTAAATCAGGTATTCCAGATATTATAGCTTGCATAAATGGTCACTTCGTAGCATTAGAAGTTAAAGCAGAAAACGGACATGCTAGTGAACTCCAAAAGCGTAATATAAGGCTCATAAATGAATCTAACGGAATAGCTTATATAGTTTATCCAAAGGACTTTGAAAACTTAAAAGAAAGGCTTATAGAGTTATGCAGAAGTTAAACAAGAGTGAATTTATGAGCAAAGTAATAAATGATTTATACAACAAGCAACGTAAGGAAAAAGAAAAACAAAATAGTGCTAGAGTTCATTCAATACAGAATGTAAATAGAATAAAAGAATATGGGAGGAAACACAAATGATTAAAGAAAAATGGCAAGAAGAGGCTGAAGATTTAATTGATACAATACTTGAGCTAAAAGAGAATGGAAAAAGAAATAAAGAGGATTTGGATTCAGCAAAAATGGAATTAGTAGAGTTATTAGGAAAAAATAATGCTACTGAGTATGTAGGCAAAAATGGTAAAGCTAATTTTGTTGATTTTGAGAGAGAAGGCCTTGTTAAAGATAATGTAGTTGAAACTGTAGATGGAGTTAATAAAGGTAAGATAAAACAAATAAATATGAGGGATCTTACCAAGGAGATTAAAGTACACTTTATAAATGTAAGGGGGTATATGGGTGATTAAGGTTATTAAAATCAATGACACCTTAAATGTTAGTTTTGATTATGATGCTGATACAGTATCAAAAATTAAGACAGTAACAGGAAGAAAATATAATCCAAGTAATAAATCATGGGATATGCCTTTACAAGCTATTCACAAGTTAAAAGAACTATTTATTAACTTAGATATAGCTGAAGATATAGACCAAGACTACAGAGCCCCTAAGTATGATTTTAAGAGGGAACTAGATTTTATAGAGTATAAACCTTTGAAGATATTTGCTGAATGGTCCTTAAAACAATTACCTGATTATTTCTTTGAAGTAGCGGCAAGTTCTACAGGAAAATATCATCCAAACTATTCACAAGGAGAAGGTGGACTAGTTAGACATACAATAGCAGCAGTAAGAGTAGCAGAAGAGCTTTTTAGAAATGATACTGTTCAAAATTTCACTAATACTGAGAAGGACATCATAAGAGTTAGCTTATTACTACATGATGGAGTAAAGCATGGGCCTAATGGAAGTGGTTATACAACTTCTACACATCCTTTAGAAGTTATTAAGTATATAGAAGATAAATACTGGGAAGTCGAAGAAGATGAGCTTCCAGATGAAGTTTTAGAGATTATGGAAGATGATTGCTGGTACCAAATAGCTGAATGTATTAAATCACACATGGGGCAATGGAATACAGATTATAAAACTGGTGAAGAAGTACTACCAAAGCCTGAAACTATAATGCAAAGTTTTGTACATTTATGTGACTACTTAGCAAGTAGAAAATGCATTGAATTTAACTTTGATGTGGAGGGGTAAGAGGTGACATTCAGAATTTATTATAAAGTTAATGATGTTCTAGATTCAATAACTATTGAGGGTGATTCAATAGATGAAATCAGAGCACAAGTGAATATTGAGATAGTAGACAAAAGAAGGGGTAAACCTTTGTGGAGTGAGAGAGTAGGTGATTAGATGCAATACTCACATTCAAAAGTAGAAACTCATATGAGTTGTCCCTACAAATATAAATTACGCTATGTAGATAAACTTAAAACTATTCAAGCACCTGAAGCTGATAATGCTCTAATATGTGGTAACACAATGCACCAGGGAGCTGAAACAAATTTAGAAGACGCTCTTAAATTTTACTACAGTAACTATCCAATAATTACTGATAGACATATAGAAGAAGTTATGAAGTTTGAATATTTAATACCTAAAATACATGAACTATTAGCTGGAATCAATGTGTATAAAAAAGAATTTAGAATAAATACTTCAAGATTTGTAGGAATAGTTGATCTTATAACTAAAAATGAAGATGGATCAGTTGATGTATTTGATTATAAATATAGTAATAACTATGAAAAATATTCAGAGTCACCACAACTCCATTTGTATAAATACTTTTTGGAGCAGATAGGATTTAAGGTTAGAAGATTAGGATTTATCTTTATTCCTAAAATATCTATCAAGCAAAAGAAGGAAGAGTCACCATATCAATTTAGAAAAAGACTCAAAGAAGAACTTACTAATTCAAAAATTAAAATTATGGAAGTTAAATATGATCCATCTAAAGTTATTGAATTTATGGATAACATAATTAAAATTACTGAAGATGTTGAATATAAAAAGAATCCAACAGGATTTTGTTCCTGGTGTGAATATGAAAATTATTGTATTCGAAATGTTGATTACGAAATATTAAATTTGAAAGGAATTGATGATATGAAATTACCAAGTACTGAAAGAAGAGATATTACAAAAACAAAAAAGAGAAAGCTATGGATTTATGGACCAGCATTTAGTGGAAAAACTACTATGTTAGACGATGCTCCTAGTCCACTAAATTTAAATACTGATGGAAATATTGAGTTCGTGACTATGCCATATATAGCTATAAAAGATGAAGTTACAGTAAATGGTAGGATAACAAACCGTAAATTTGCCTGGGAAGTATTTAAAGAAACTATAACTGAGTTAGAAAAAAAGCAAAATGATTTCAAAACAATAATAGTAGACCTTTTAGAAGATACGAGAGAAATGTGCAGACTTTATAAGTATGATGAAATGGGAATAACTCATGAATCTGACGGAGGCTTTGGTAAGGGCTGGGACATTATAAAAACAGAATATCTATCAACAATTAGAAGATTATTCAATTTGGACTATGAAAACATTGTTGTACTATCACATGAGGATGTATCTAAAGATATTACAAAAAAGAATGGTCAAAACATTACAAGAATTGCACCTAATATACAAGATGCTATAGCAAATAAGGTTGCTGGTATGGTTGATATTGTAGCAAGAGTTGTTGTTGAAGATGATGATAGTAGAACTCTTAACTTTAAGACTTCTGAAGTTATATTTGGAGGTGGAAGATTAAAAGGTATATCACAAACAAGTATTCCACTATCTTGGGAAGAGTTAATGAATGTGTACGATGAAGCTAATAAGGGAAAGAAAGAAGCTGTAAAGGAAGATGGTCCAAAAGAAGAAAAACCTTCAAGAAGATCTAAAAAAGAAGAAGTGAAAGAAGATGAAAAAGCTCCAAATAAAGAAGTTAAAGATGAAGTAGTAGACCATAGTAAGGAAGAAATGATAGTTAATGAAGAAGCTGCTAGTGAGGACAAACCTTCTGAGGAAGATAAACCTCGCAGAAGAAGAACAAGAAAAACTGAGTAATTTTTAACACATTTTAATTATAAATAAGGTTCGAGGGAGCCATAATTCTCTCAAATATTTAACAAACAAAGGAGAAATTAAAAATGGCAAAAGAATTATGGGATGAGTTTGATGAAAAAATTGACGTAGAAGGTTTAGCTGCAGATGCTAAGGAAGCAGCAGAAAATGGTGGGGGAAATTTTAAAGAAGTACCACTTGGAAATTATGAAGTTGAGATTAATAAGTTAGAATTAACTAAATCTAAAAAAGGTGATCCAATGTTAAGTATTTGGTTCAAAATAGTCGCTGGAGAATACAAAGGAAGTTTAATTTTCTATAATCAAGTAATGAGCCAAGGATTTGGTATTCATAATGCAAATGAAATGTTAAGGAGTTTAGATTCAGGTGTGGAAGTAGAGTTTGTTAGCTTTAAGAAATACCATAAGATGTTATTAGATATTGTTGAAGCTATAGATGGAAATTTAGAGTATGAGCTAAAATATGATAAAAATTCTAAAGGATACAATACTTATGAAATAAAAGACGTATTTGAAAAATAACAACAGGGGGAGTTAAAGTCTCCCCTTTTAAATATAGAAATATGAGGTGAAGGGTGTATGGTTACGAAAAATTCAATAGTATTAATAGAAAATTGGTATGCTTTATGTTTAGCAATACTTTCCCCAAATATAATAAGTTCAGAGGAAGCATTAAAATATTTTGAAGTTGAAGTGAAGCGTGAACTATCACCCATAAAAACCAAAAGAGTCATATGCTCAGATGATGAGCTGAAAGAAATGTATGAGTTATACAACAGAGGTATAAGTTATAAAGAAATAGGGGGAATCTTCAATTTAGGTTCAGAGGCAATTAGAGCTAAGATCTATAGATATAAGAAAAAGTATGAGGTGATATAAAAATGGGCCGAGCTGAAATTAGAAAAAAGAGAAAATATATGTCTAAAAAATTAACAAGTGAACAATATAACAATCTATTAAATGATGTAAATAAAGAATATATAGAAAGTGAAGTTCAAGATCGAGTGATATGGTTTAAGAATTTATTTTCAGATTGTTTAGTTGAGGCATTTGAAAAAAATAATATTAGTAAAACTAAAGCTATTATTATATTGGAAGATGTTAGTAAAATAATGCAAAGAAGAGAGAGTGAAAAGAAAAATGAGAAATCTTAAGAGGGAATATTTAAATGCAGAAGAAAAGAACTTTTACATGATTTCAAAAGCTTTTATCCAAACTATTGATGGCCAACGTAATTTGAATGGAAGAATTACAGAAGAAATTTGGAGTGAGTTGGAAAAAAGAGGTATGATAACTCCAAATATGAAGAAAAACTTAAAACTAGTTAGAACTTATTTAAAAAAATTTTGTTATGAAATAGAGGAAAACTTGAATGAAGTTGAGCTTAAGAAGCTAAATAAGCAGATTATGAAATTCGACTATAAATTAATAGATGATTATACAGTAAGAAAACTCATGAGAGATATAAATGACAATATGAGATATATAGTTATTGAAAGAGATAAATTTTTAGATGTATTAGAAGATGTTGCAGCAGTAAGGTGTGTTGGCTGCAATGATGATTATAAAACTTGATCAATATATAAAGCTTTAGATGATATTAGTACACCATATTTAGGTGAAAAGGTTAATTGTCCATATGCGGCAGATCTAAGTGATTGTAATGATGATAAAAAAACTTATATATCGAATCTCAAATTAGATATGAAGAAGAAAAATAAGTTTTATAAGGGGTAAGGTCAATGAATAAAAGGAAATGGACTAACGAAGAAATTATATATTTAGAGGATAGCTGGGGAACCGTTTCAATTAAAACTATGGCTAAAAAGTTAAATAGAACTGAGTTAGGAATAATAAACAAGGCTAGAAAATTAAAGCTAGGAAGTTTTGTAAGTGCTGGTGATTTAATTAGCATAAATCAATTACTAATAGCTATAGGACAAGGTAATAGTTATTCATGGGTTAAGGAAAAATATATTGATAATGGGTTACCAGTAATAAGTAAAACGATATCTAGTAAAAAAGTTTTAAAAGTTAAATTGGATGACTTTTGGAAGTGGGCGGAACAAAATAAAAATGTAGTAAATTTTGCTAGATTTGAAAAAGGCGCTTTAGGAGTTGAACCTGAGTGGGTGGATGAAAAAAGAAGAGCGGATTCAATTAACCCATCAAAACATAATTCAAATAGAGCCTGGAGCAATTCAGATGATATATTACTAATTTCAAAAGTAAAGTCTTATAGATATAGCTATAAAGATTTAGCAGTTGAATTTAATAGAACTGAAGCAGCGATTAAGAGAAGATTGTATGATTTAAATGTACCATATAGACCAATACCATTAGACAAACAGATTAAGTGGACTAATGAAGAAAATGAAAAGATGATTAATCTTCATAAAAGGGGATATGACAATTATTCAATAGCCAAAGAGTTAAATAAAACACATTTAAGTATATGTGACAGACTGAGAGCTAGGGGGTATTAATAATGCTTTTTTACGATTTTGAAGTTTTTTCGCATGATTGGTTGGTAGTAATAAAAGATACAAATACTAGGACAACTCATGAGATCTTAAATGATGAAGAAGAATTAAGAAAAATATATGAAGCGAATAAGGATAATATTTGGATTGGATATAATAGTAGATCATATGACCAGTATATTTTAAAAGGAATACTTCTAGGTATGGATCCTAAGGAAATTAATGATCACATAATAGTAAAAAATTTGGGTGGATGGCAGTATAGTAGATTATTTAATCAGATACAACTTTACAATTTTGATATTATGACAGATAAATTTAAAGGATTAAAGCAACTAGAGGGATTTATGGGAAATGATATTAGAGAAACTACAGTAAATTTTAATATTAATCGTAAATTAAATTCTAAAGAGATAGAAGAAGTATTCTTCTACTGTAATCATGATGTTGAGCAAACTATGCAAGTTTTTATTAATAGGAAAGAGGAATTTGAAAGTCAGATGAATTTAATAAAAACCTTTAAATTACCACTTAAATACATTAATAAAACTAAAGCTCAGCTAAGCGCTATTATTTTAGAAGCTGATAAGAGAGAACATGATGATGAGTTTGAAATAACAATAGTAGATAATCTTAAACTTAATAGATACAAGAATATTAAGCAATGGTATGAAAATAAAGAAAATAATGATTATAAAAAATCACTTGAAATTGATGTTGAAGGAGTACCTCATGTATTTGGATGGGGTGGCCTACATGGAGCTAAAGATAAATATCAAGGTGAAGGGATATTTATAAATTCAGATGTAGAATCTTATTATCCAAGCTTAATGATTGTGTATAATTTTTTATCTAGAAATGTAAGATATCCTGAAAAGTTTAAAGAGATATATGATGTTAGAGTTGGTTTAAAAAGAGCTGGAAAGAAAGCAGAGCAAGCTCCTTATAAGATAGTTCTAAATGGTACTTATGGAGCTTCAAAAGATAAGTATAATAATTTATTCGATCCACTTCAAGCTAATAATGTATGTATTAACGGGCAACTTTTATTATTAGATCTAATAGAGCATGTAACAGATGCTATACCAGGAGCTATATTAATTCAATCTAATACTGATGGTGTAATGTTTAAATTACCATCCGAAGAATTAATAGAAATTTATAAAGATGTATGTAAAGAATGGTCAAAGAGAACAAATATGAATTTAGAGCATGACTTAATTAAAAAGGTAATTCAAAAAGATGTTAATAACTACATTATAGTTATGGAGAATGGAAAGATAAAGTCAAAAGGAGCTTATGTAAAATCACTTAATAAACTGGACAATGATTTACCAATAGTAAATAAGGCTTTAATGGATTATTTTATTAATGGAATAAGTGTAGAAGATACAATTAATAATTGTGATGATTTAATAGAGTTTCAAAAAGTAGTTAAAGTGTCTGGAAAATATAATTATGCATTACATGGACCTAAAATTATTAGTGAGAAGGTATTAAGAGTATTTGCTTCAAAATCTAGAAGAGATCCTGGAGTATTTAAACTCCATAGGAATAAAGAAAATCCAGATAAAATTGGTGGTACTCCTGAAAGATGTTTTATAGAAAATGGAGATATAAATGGAGTTAAGGTTCCAAGGAAACTAGACAAGAAATGGTATATAGATACTGCTAACAAAAGAATTAAGGATTTTATAGGAGAGGTGTAGCAAATGAGAGTTAATGAAAAATACAAAATGGAGTCAACTGACTTATTAAATGTAACTATATTTGAAACATATGTAGGTAAGGAAGGTAAGAATAAAGGAGAAAAACTTTGGAAACCAATAAGTTATCATCCTAATTTAGAAAGTGCATTTAAGTACTTAGTTGATAGAGAAATATTAAGTACAGGATTAAAGAACTTTGAAGATATAGAAAAGAAAATTCTAGAACTTAAACCGTTTAAAAAGGAAGTGTTTAATCTATGATTCTAATTGGTATAGGGGTATGGATTATAGCAGTTATGTTGATAATTTTCTTCTTTAGAGGGGCAAGTGAGAAGGAAGTTACATTAAGACCTTTAGACATGGAAAAGTCAAAGTTAGATACAAACTTACTCGATGAAATGAGAAAGTGCTACGAGGAAGATGAAGAGTTTCTTGAAGCGATAATGAAGTATGACATAGATAATGCTATTGAGGAATTTTGGGATAGTGTACAAACTAAGCTTAACGTTATGTCTATGATAAATATACCAGTAGATATGGTATATAGAGGTTTGGACAAGCATATTAAGAAGATGTATGAGAGAGGATATGTATTTAAGGAGTAATTTGATTATATTACGCACTAAAAATAAAAATGAAAGCGAGGATTTATTATGTGGGAGAGAATTGAAGAAACAGTAGATAGAGCAGTTAGTGGTATAGTTTATGGAATATGGGGTAGTGTTGGATTTGGAACTGATTATAATAAAAATACTAAGGAAGTATCTTTAGTAGTTTAGGATAAATCATATAGATGTAGTGATAAAAAAGTAGTAGTTGACATGAAATTTAAATTTGACTTAGAGAGTATGATTGAAGTAAAAGCGAAGCATGATGTAATAGAAAGTATTGAAAAATACTTATTAGAAAACTATTCATAGTTCGTAATTCATAATAATTAGTGATTTTTATGAAATTATTGCGAAGAAAATGGAGGTAACTATGGATTTAAAAATAAAAGATAAAGTTATATTCACTAATATGCAAAATGGAAATGAAGAAGTTGGAGAAATACAACTAATTGCACAAGTTACAGATTGTGATACTACTGGAATAGTCGGTAAAAATGTTTATTATGTTAGAACTATAACGGGAGGACAACTATTTTTTAGGCAAAACTTAGAAAAATATACAGAAGGAGTTAAGGATCAATGTCCTTGTATGAAAGAGCCAAGCTATAATTGTGGCATGAAATGTTCAAGATGTGGAAGAGAATTGTAATTCGCAATTCAGAAAAAGGAAAGAGGGTATAAGTAATGTTAAATAAAGAAGAATTAAATTATTTAGCTATGTTGGTAACAATAGACCAAAGAACAACAGTTAAAAAGTATATAGAAAATAATCAAGTTAATGAAGCTAATAAACAAAAAGACGTTAGAGAAGAAATAATAAAAAAACTAAATACTATGTATGATGATTTAGATAAATAATGCGTAATTACAGAAATATTACGAGTGGATCTTATATGGTCCACTCTATAGGAGGGATAGAATGTTTGAAAATTTGAGAGAAGATGAAGAGTTAAATTGTGAGTCGTGCACTTTAAATAAAGAAAATGCTTGTGCTGATTGTTGTAAGGATTGGGATTTGGAGGAATTGGAATGTTAAATAAATCAAATTTAGATAAAAGAATATGCGATTGTGAAGATTGTAAAAATACCCAAACATACAGAGAATTTATAAGAGAAAGCGAAAAAGCTTTTATAATGGGAAATGCTAATATAGATGGAATGAGCGACAAAGAGTTAAATGGGTATATTGAATTCTTAGATTCTCTTTGGGATAAATAGGAGGTATAGAATGGAATTTATAACAGTAGAACAATTTAAAGAGCAACCTAAGGAAGTACAGAAAGTGTTTTTAGATTGGTGGGAAGCAAATTTAAGTGATTTTGACTTAATTGGATATATGGGCAACTCTACAGCCTACAAGGAGTGTTTCCCTAGTTTAGTTAGAAATGTTGCCACCATTTGTTTTGAAATGGGAATTGAAATAGCTCCACTATTTACAGAAGGACAACTAAGAA
>NZ_JANKAF010000033.1:0-12191 GCF_024622765.1 Clostridium mucosae
AAGGGATATACAACTGATATAGTTGTAGATTCATTTGAGTTTATCGGATCAGGTAACAATGGTGGTGCTGGAAGAGACCAAGGTTCATATAACAATGGATATGGTTCTTCTAATATGGGTTCTGATTATTCAAATTCATCAAATAATTTTGGTGGAATGAATTTTGAGGAAGACATGACTCCTGTAGATGATGGAGATATGCCTTTCTAATAGTCTAATAAAAAGGAGGGAATTAGCATGAAAGACATGAAGAGATCTGGAAAAATGAGAAGATCTAAGAGAAAAGTATGTGCTTTTTGTGTAGAAAAGGCTGAAGCAATAGATTATAAAGATATTACTAAGCTAAGAAAGTTCGTAACAGAAAGAGGTAAGATATTACCAAGAAGAATTTCTGGAACTTGCGCTAAGCACCAAAGAGAATTAACAACTGCTATAAAGAGATCAAGAAACATAGCATTATTACCATTCACAACTGAGTAGTATAATCAACCCCTGACATATCAGGGGTTTTTTATTATATTAATACAATTAATATTTTACAAATATTGTAAAAGACTTCATAATTTGTTGCAATAAAAGTAAATTATAATTAAAATATATATACAAGGGTATTAGTATAGGGGTGAGCAGGGTGAAGAGAGATGATTTAAATATAATGGCTAATATAAAAATGATAGAAAAATTAAAGGCAAATTTATTATGTATAATAGGTGAATTCTATCATTTACTTACTAAAGGAAGTAATGTAGCTCAAGATGCAATTTTAAATTGTATATCAGGTGCTATACTCGTATTATATGTATTGGCTCAAAAATTAGGATATTCATGTCAAGATGTAGATGATGACATGAAAAAGAAATTGCAAGTTGGTATAGCAGAAGGACATGAGTATGAAAAGGATGGAAGAAGTTTAAGCAAACTTCAATTACATTTAAAGGAGCACCATTAATCTTATGATATGGAATGATTTAATAAAAAAAAGGCTTAAAAGTATTAGGCCTATAATTACGCCACTTATTTTTGTAGGAGCATGTGTGGGATTTTATTATATAAAAAGTACTCTTTTAGGATCTATATTGTTAATTTTATTTATTATATTTAGTTTAAGCGAATATATGATAAAAGGTAAATATGATGATAATATAGAAAGAATTAAGGAAAATATAAATAAAGATATAAATAGTAACATATTAAATTTAATATTTCCATTAGCTTTAATAAAAGAATCTGGAGAAATTTTTTGGAGTAATAAGGAGTTCCAAAAATTTGTTCCAGATGAAGATCCTATAGGATTAAATGTAGTTAGTATTGCTAGGGGATTAAATTTATCTAGACTATTAACCTGTGATAGAGATTTGCATCAAAAAATAAAGATATTGGATTCTTTATATAAGGTATATGCAACTAAAATAGAAAAATATGATTTAGATGAAGATTTATATATAGTTTATTTTAATGATATAAGTAATTTGAAAAATATAGATAATACTAAAGAGAGTATAATGCTTATAGAAGTAGATAATCTAACAGAAGCTTTAGAAACTACATTAGATAGTGATAGACCAATGTTAGTTGCTGAAATTGAAAAAACAATAAATTTATATGCCCAAAAACTTAAGGCAATGATAACAAAATATGACTCTAATAAATATGTTCTTTCAGTACAAGATAAGTATATAGATGAAGAGGTAAATAATAAATTTTCTATATTAGAAGATATATCAAAAATAGATCGAGGTAATAAATTTGAAGTTACTTTAAGTATTGGTATCGGAAGAGGTGGAACTTGTCCTCTAGAAAATAATACATTTGCTGTTACGGCAAAAGAATTAGCATTAGGTAGAGGCGGGGACCAAGTAGTTCTGAAGAATAATGAGAAAATAAAGTTCTTTGGTGGAAATACTAGAGAAATAGAAAAGAGAACTAGAGTAAGAGCAAGAGTTATTTCTCATGCATTAAAGGAATTAATATATGAGAGTAGTAATGTTTTTATTATAGGTCATAAAAATCCTGATATGGATTGTTTTGGATCATCTGTAGGGATATCATCCGTAGTAAAACAATTAGGAAAGCCGTGTAACATCATATTAGGAGCTGAAACTACAGCTATTGATTATTTTTTATCTAAACTAAAAAATGATTCTAAATATGATAATTTATTTATTTCTACAGAAGAAGCTTATGAACAAATTAATGAAAAAACTTTGTTAATTATAGTAGATGTTCATAATAAGGGGTATATATTAGATACAAGTATTGTTGAAAAGGCACAAAGAAAAATAATTATAGATCACCATAGAAGAAGCCCCGATATAGTTGAGGGCGCAATTTTAAACTATATAGAAGTATATGCTTCATCTACATCTGAAATGGTTACAGAAGTTATTCAATATATGGTTCAGAAGCCTAATTTAACTAGATTAGAAGCGGAAGGTTTACTTGCAGGAATATTTATGGATACAAAAGGCTTTTCTTTTAAAGCAGGTGTTAGAACCTTTGATGCCGCATCATTTTTAAGAGGGCTTGGAGCAGATACAATTGAAGTTAAAAAGATGTTTATGGATGATCTTGAAGATTATTTGGTTATTGCAGATACAATAAGATCTGCAGAAGTTAAAAATGGTTTAGCTATTGCAGTTGCTCCTAAAAGATTAAAAAAAGGATTTATGGCAGCTAGAGCTGCTGATGAACTATTAAATATATCTGGGATAAATGTATGCTTTGTATTAGCAGAAATAAACGGAGATATAACCATTAGTGGTAGATCAATAGGGGAAATAAATGTTCAAGTAATACTTGAAGCAATAGGTGGTGGTGGCCATATGAATATGGCTGGAGCTCAATTAAATAATACATCAATAGAAAGTGCTATAAAAATACTAAAACGATCAATAGAAAAACATTTAAAGGTGGGTGAATAACATGAAAGTAATTTTATTACAAGATGTTAAAAAAGTAGGGAAAAAAGGAGATATCGTTGATATATCAGATGGATATGCAAGAAACTTTTTATTTCCAAGAAAGTTAGCAGAAGAGGCAAATAACAATAATATGCATATCTTAAATGCTAAAAAGGAAAATGAAAGAAAGAAAAAATTAGCAGAAATTGAAGCCGCACAAAAATTAGCTTCTGAATTAAAAGGCAAGGAAATAAAAATTGAAGCTAAGAGTGGAAACGGTGGAAGATTATTTGGAGCTATAACAAGTAAAGATGTAGCTGAATTAATAAATAAGCAATTTAAATTATCAGTAGATAAGAAAAAAATAGTTATGGATACAATAAAGGTTGCTGGTAGTTACGATATAGAAATAAAGCTATATCCAGAAGTTTCAACTAAGATGAAAGTAATAATCACGCCGCAATCATAAGGAGGACTAAGTTTGAAGACTTATGACGAAACAAATATAGAAAGTATATTAGATAGTGAATTATCTTTAGATGCACAAGTCAATGTTATAAATCAAATATTAAATAATGTATTAGATGAGGGTGCAGTAAGAGCAAGAATTGTAAGGTTTAAGCTTCAAAAGTATGCAAACTCTACTAATATATGTGAAAGAGTATATGCATTAAATGTAATTGCCTCTGATGGAAAAGGTATAAAATCTGTACCAGGTGAAGAGGAATTAAGAGGTGTATTAGAAGATACAATTTATTATATATCAGAAAATATAGCTAGAAAGTATGTCCAAAATAAGGTGGAAACACAAGTTGAAAAAGCACTTCAAGAAAGACAAGATAAGTTTATTGATGAACTTAAATTATCTATAATAAAAAAGCAAAAAGGGCCTGAAAGTGCAAAGACTACTAAAAAGCTAGAAAGATTAGAAGAGTTAGATTCAAAAAAGATTAATAAAAACGTAATGAGTCTTTTAAGACCTGAAAATTTTGATGAAGTAGTAGGTCAGGAGAGAGCAATAAAGTCACTTATATCTAAAATGGCATCTCCATATCCTCAGCATATAATTTTATATGGACCACCTGGGGTTGGTAAAACTTCAGCAGCAAGATTAGCTTTAGAAGAAGCTAAAAAACTAAAGTCTACTCCATTTGATGATGATTCTAAATTTGTTGAAGTTGATGGAACTACATTAAGATGGGATCCAAGAGAAATAACAAATCCATTATTAGGATCAGTTCATGACCCTATTTATCAAGGTAGTAAGAAGGATTTAGCTGAGATAGGTGTCCCAGAACCTAAGACTGGATTAGTAACTGAAGCTCATGGAGGAGTTCTATTTATAGATGAAATTGGTGAATTAGATGAAATCCTTCAAAATAAGTTATTAAAAGTATTAGAAGATAAAAGAGTTGAGTACTCATCATCTTATTATGATCCAGATGATGAAAATACACCTGAATATATAAAATATCTTTTTGAAAAGGGTGCACCAGCAGACTTTGTTTTAATTGGTGCAACTACAAGAGAGCCAGGAAAAATAAATCCAGCATTAAGATCTAGATGTACAGAGGTTTATTTTGAACCATTATCATCTAGTGATATTAAGGGAATAATAGACAATGCAGCTAAAAAGTTAGATGTTCAATTAGAAGATGGAATTGCTGACCTTATAAGTAGATATACAATAGAAGGTAGAAAGGCTGTTAATATATTAGCAGATGCTTATGGCTATTCATTATATCACTCAAAGGATAAAGCAGACAATATAATTACACTTAAGGATGTAGAAGAGGTTATTTCTATAGGTAGATATGTACCTTATGAAATATTCGAGGATATAGATAAATCTGAAATAGGCCATACATATGGATTAGGAGTAAGCGGATTTTTAGGTTCAACATTAGAAATAGAAACAGTAGTGTTTGAATCTAAAAAGCCAGGAATGGGAACTGTAAAATTTAATGATACAGCCGGTTCAATGGCAAAGGATTCTGTATTTAATGCTGCATCAGTAATAAGAAGAATTACTGACAAAGATATAAAGGATTATGATATACATGTAAATGTAGTTGGTGGAGGAAAAATTGACGGACCATCAGCAGGAGCAGCAATTACTATTTCAATAATAAGTGCTTTATTAGAAAAGCCTATAAGACAAGATATCGCTATAACAGGTGAAATATCATTAAGAGGAAATATTAAGCCTGTTGGTGGAATATTTGAGAAAATATATGGTGCTAGAAGAAAAGGAATAAAGCTTGTTGTTATTCCTAAAGCTAACGAAAAGGAAATACCATTAGATTTAAAGGATATAGAAGTTAAAGCCATAAGTCATATAGAAGAATTAATGGAAATAGTCTTTGAAAAATAAATTATTAATTAAGCTTCCAAAAGGAAGCTTAATTTTATTTTATATAATATGAAAATTTGATATAATATATTATTATGAAAAGGAAGGAGGTTACATATGGAAGCACCAATAATGAGGAGTTTACCTCAAAGTTTAGAAGCAGAACAGTCTGTAATTGGATCCATGATAATAGATAAAAGTGCTATTGCTAAGTCTTTAGAAAAATTAAATGATGAAGACTTTTATAGAGATGGGCACAAGGTTATATTTAAGGCTATTAGAGAAATGTTCTCACAAGATATGGCTGTTGACCTTGTAACCTTATTAGAATATTTAAAATCAACAGATAATCTAGATAAGGCTGGTGGAGTTACTTATATATCAGAAATAAGTTCATCAGTAATTACTACTGCTAATTTAGAAGCCTATATAAAAATAGTAGAAGATAAATCGTTATTAAGAAAATTAATAAAGTCATCTACAGCTATTATAGAAGAAAGCTATAATAAACAGGATAAAGTTGATGATGTATTAGATTTAGCTCAAAAAAAGATTTTTGATTTAGCAGAAAAACAAGGCTCAAACGATTATGAACCACTTTCTACAGTTTTAGAAAGAGGATTTATAGAGATTGAAAGATTATTTAATAATAAAGGATCAATAACAGGTGTTGGTTCAGGAATAAGAGATTTAGATGCTAAAACATCTGGATTTCAAAAAGGAGATATGGTTCTTATTGCAGCTAGACCATCTATGGGAAAAACTACATTTTCACTAAATATAGCAGAAAATGCAGCATTAAGAGAAGGAAAGAGTGTAGTTATATTTTCACTAGAAATGCCTAAGGAGCAATTAGCTTATAAATTGCTTTGCTCTGAAGCTAATGTTGATATGTTAAAGCTTAGAACTGGTAATTTAGATGATGATGATTGGGAAAGAATAGCTAGAGCTACTGGTCCTCTATCAAAAGCTAAAATTTATATAGATGATACAGCGGGACTAAGCGTAATGGAAATGAGGTCTAAGTGTAGAAAGATAAAAATGGAGCATGGAATAGATATGATTCTTATAGATTACTTACAGCTAATGAGTGGTAGTTCAGGAAGTGAAAGTAGACAACAAGAAGTTTCAGAAATATCTAGATCTATCAAAGCTCTTGCAAAAGAGATGGAGTGTCCTATAATTGCGTTATCTCAGTTATCACGTGCTCCAGAACAAAGAGCTGATCATAGACCTATGCTTTCGGATTTAAGAGAGTCAGGATCAATAGAGCAGGATGCTGACGTTGTTATGTTCTTATATAGGGATGAGTATTATAACAAGGAAACAGAAGAAAAGAACATAGGTGAATGTATTATAGCAAAACAAAGAAATGGCCCAGTAGGAACTGTAAAAATGGCTTGGATAGGTTCACAAAGTAAATTTGCTAACTTAGAGCTGGTTTATAAGGAATAAAAACAAAGCTATGCATAAGCATAGCTTTGTTTTTAAATTTAATTTCGAGTTTTTGGAATTTTAAAGTAAATTAAATTAGCACAAGCAATATTTTCAGTCTTGTCTATATTTACATTTTTTAAATAAAATGACCTTTTGAAATTTACTTTATCATTATATTTATTTTTTAAGGAGAGATTTAAAATAAGAAAGTTATTTACATACTTTATTAAAATTTCTTCCTTAGTTAAACCTCGAAGTAAAATATAAATATCATAGAACTTGTCTCTATTTACTATCTTAATAATAGGCTTTATATTTTCTTTTGAAGGACTAAACTCTAATAAATTATCTATTTTATTTTCTATATCTGTGAGCAATAAATTATTTTTCATAACTAATCCCTCCTTATTGATAGTTTGTGACTTAAAGATAAAGCTATCCTATGAGTATAATGGGGAAACTTATAAATAATAATTAATTAAGAAAATTATTTACAATGAATTAAAAAGAAGGTGAAAGTAATGAATGAAAAGATAGGATTTATAGGCTGTGGAAATATGGGAAAAGCAATGCTTAATGGACTTATAAATTCAAATTATACAAGTGTTGACAATATTATAGTATCAATGAGAAGTGAAGAATCAAAAAATAATATAATGAATGAATTTAATGTAAAATGTACATTAAACAATATAGAAGTAGCAAGATTTTCTGATGTACTATTTTTAGCTGTAAAGCCCAACATGTATAAAAGTATTATAAATGAAATAAGGGATTATTTAAAAAAGGACACTATTATAATATCTATAGCTGCTGGAATAAATTTATCTGATATAGAAGAGTGGTTAGATAAAAATTATAAAATTGTAAGAACTATGCCAAATACACCAGCTTTAGTTGGTGAAGGCATGTCAGCTATTTGTCCTAATTTAAATGTAAATAATGAAGAACTACTTCTTGTGTGCGATATTTTTAAAAATTTTGGTAAATACGAAATATTAGAAGAAAAATATTTTGATGCTTTTATTGCATTATGTGGTTCATCACCAGCTTATGTATTTATGTTTATAGAAGCTATGGCAGATGCTGCTGTAAAACTTGGGATACCAAGAAATAAGGCATATAAAATGGCAGAGCAAAGCATATTAGGATCAGCAAAATTGGCTTTGGAAACTGGCAAACATCCAGCAGAATTAAAGGATATGGTTTGCTCTCCAGGAGGAACAACTATAGAAGCTGTAATTGAATTAGAAAGTAATGGATTCAGAAATGCAGTAATAAAATCAATGGAAAAGTGCGCAGAAAAGTCTAAGAATATGTAATAAGAAGGAGCTACAGCAGAATTTTGTATTTTTAATTGTGCGATAGCTCCTTAGTATTTTTAAGTATAAAAATATTAAAATTATATCGTAAGTAATATAATATTATATTCTAGCAACACCACTTTTAATTGCAGCTTTTTTAACTGCTTCAGCAACTGCTTTTTGAACATTTAAATCAAATGCTTTAGGCAATATAAAGTCAAAGTCAAGATTATTTTTACCTACAGAATTAGCAATAGCATATGCAGCTGAAATTTTCATTTCTTCATTAATGTCTGAGGCTCTTACATCCAAAGCTCCTCTAAAGATTCCAGGAAAGGCTAATACGTTATTAACTTGATTTGGAAAGTCGGATCTTCCAGTACCTATTATTTTTACGCCAGCTTCCTTTGCATCATCTGGGAATATTTCAGGAACAGGATTTGCCATAGCAAAAACTATTGAGTTTGAATTCATACTTCTAGCCATTTCTTTTGTAACTAAGTTAGGAGCAGAGACTCCTATAAATACATCAGCACCAATTAAAGCATCTTTTAAGCTACCGCTTATGTTATCTTTGTTAGTAATTATAGATAATTCCTTCATTGAATCATTTAAATTTTGAGTATGAGAGTTAATTATTCCTGACTTATCACATACTATTATATTTTTTGCGCCAAAGGAAATTAATAATTTACATATAGCAGTTCCTGCAGAGCCAGCACCATTTATAACAATTTTTATATTGTTAATATCTTTATTAACTAATTTTAGTGCATTTATTAATCCTGCTAATACGACTATAGCTGTGCCATGTTGATCATCATGAAAAACAGGTATATTTAATCTTTCCTTAAGTTTATTTTCTATTTCAAAACATCTAGGGGCAGATATATCTTCTAAATTTATTCCTCCTAGGCTTGGAGATATTCTAACAATTGTTTCAACTATTTCATCAACATCTTTAGTATCCAAAACTAATGGAAAGGCATCCACGTTTCCAAATTCCTTAAATAATATAGATTTACCCTCCATAACTGGAAGAGATGCTAATGGGCCTATATCACCTAATCCAAGTACAGCAGTCCCATCTGAAATCACAGCAACAGTATTCCATTTTCTTGTATAGATATAAGCATTATCTGGATCATTATGAATTTGCCTACATGGTTCAGCTACTCCTGGAGTATATGCTAAACTTAAATCATTTTCATTAGATATTTTACATCTGGATGTTACTTCTATTTTACCTTTTAGTTTTTCGTGATATTTTAAAGCTTCTTCATAAATATTCATATCAATACTCCCTCATATAGAATAAATAAATTAATTTAATTAAAAATATAAATAAGTACTATTATATTATACGAATTATAATTATTTAATGCAAAAAAATATTCGCAAATAAGTTGAAAGTTTATTTTTACTTTGTTAATATGGTACTTGGAGATTAATATTGATTAATTTTATTAATAAGGGACTTGCAGTCCTTTAGCAAGGAGGCAATGTAAATGTCAGCATTTGTTGTTCTAGGAGCTCAATGGGGAGATGAAGGAAAGGGGAAGATGACTGATTATCTTGCAGAAGAAGCACAGGTAATAGTTAGATTCCAAGGAGGAAATAACGCTGGTCATACAGTTGAAGTTGGAGATAAGCAATATAAACTTCATTTAATCCCATCAGGAATATTATATGATAATAAATTGAATATTATAGGAAATGGTGTTGTTGTAGATCCTAAAGCTTTATTTACAGAAATAGATTATCTAGAAGGTGAGGGTGTTAAAGTTACACCAGAAAAGCTTGTAGTTAGTGATAGAGCACACATTATTATGCCATACCATAAGATTTTAGATAGCTTGAAAGAAAAGGCCAGAGGGAAAAATGATATAGGTACAACGGGAAAAGGAATAGGACCTTGTTATACAGATAAGTTTGAGAGATCTGGAATAAGAGTATGCGATCTTATAAATGAAAAGATATTTAAAGAAAAGTTAAGGGAAAATATAGATTTTAAAAATCAATATATAGTAAAGGTATTAGGTGGAGAAGCATTAAACTACGATGAAATTCTTTCTGAATACTTAGAACTTGCAGAAAGATTAAAGCCATATGTACAAGATACTTCAGTAAGACTATATGATGAAATAAAACAAGATAAAACAGTTTTATTTGAAGGTGCTCAAGGAATGCTTTTAGATATAGATTATGGAACATATCCATATGTAACATCTTCAAATACTACAGCTTGTGGTGTAGCAAGTGGATCTGGAATTGGACCAACTATGGTTACTAATGCAGTAGGTATTGCAAAAGCATACACAACAAGAGTTGGTAAAGGACCATTCCCGACTGAGCTAGATAATGAAATTGGTGAATGGATAAGAGAAAAGGGACATGAATATGGAGTAACTACAGGAAGATCAAGAAGATGTGGATGGCTAGATGCTGTTATATTAAAAACAACAGTAAGAGTATCAGGATTGACATCATTATGTGTAACTAAGATAGATACTTTAGCTGGTTTAGAGAAACTTAAAATTTGTGTAGGATATAAGTTTAATGAAAAAGTTATAGATTACTTCCCTGCAAGTTTAGAGGATCTAGCAAAGTGCGAGCCTATATATGAAGAGTTCGATGGTTGGGGAGAAGAGGTAGCAAATGCTAGAAGCTACGATGAGTTACCTGAAAACGCTAAAAAATATTTAACAAGAATTGAAGAACTTACAGATACAAAAATATCAATAATAGGTGTGGGTCCAAGAAGAGATCAAACAATAAGAATAACAAAAGAGTTATAAAATAAATAAATAGGAGGCTATAGCAAAAAATATTTTGATATTAGCCGATAAGAATGGAATTTCTAATTGGAATTTTCCTTTTTGCAGATATATAAATAATATATAAAAATTTCTATTTAAATAAAAAAACGTCTTTAAGCAAGTAAAATCAATGGTTTAAAAGGGGGTCGCGAAACGCGACCCCTTTTATAAAAATAAGAGATTAACTTTTTTAAGGCAATAAAGCTTAATTGAAATTGAATAAATTTTATACTAAATAGATTTTTGAGATTGGTCTTAATTATAAATAATTATAAGAATAAATATATATTATAAATATATATTATAAAATTATACAAAAAATGTGTATTTAATAAATCTAGTAAATAAATTGTGATAAAATTAATATATATAAATATAATTTAATTTAGGAGGTGAGATTATGGAAGAGAAGAAAGTTTATTTATCAATTTCAGAAATGTTATCTAGGGCATTTAATTTATGCAAAAATAGTGCACTAGAAATTTTAAAGGTTATTGGAATATTTATAGTTCCTACAATTGTAGTTTTAGTTGGAATAATAGTAGGGATAGTTCTTTCAAGTTTAATAAATATTTCGTATTCATACTCATATTCATATTCTTATTTTGATGAAGCAATACCGCTTATAGGAATAGGAACAATCTTACTTATAATTTTAGTGGCATTAGTATCGTCATTATTAATGTTATATGCAAGTGGTATTATAACTAAGGTGTTAGATGATGCTAACAAAGGAAATGAGGTAAGTTGGAGAGCTGCCAATAAATATGTTTGGCAAAGGAAATGGAGCATTTTAGGATTAAATGTTTTAGTTTGGCTAATGTTATTCGCATTTGCAGTAGTAATAATTTTATTAACTATATTATTAGCTGTACTAACTGTTGGAATTGGATTAATAATATTAATTCCTTTAATAATTGCGATAGCTGTTGTTATGGCGCCGTTGGCATATTTATTTAATTCAATGCTAATAGTGAGGGATTTAACTATCACTGAGGCAATAGGAGAAACATTTATGCTATTTAAGAAAGGATATTTTTGGTCAACTATAGGAAAGTTAGCAGCTATATCTGGGATAACAATTGGTATTGGATTAGTTTTAGCTATAATTCAAATAATACCTTTAGTAGGAATAATAATAGCTGTAATAGGACAATATGCAATTCAAGCATATACAATATCTTATCTAAATATATTAGCATTAGATAGAAGTAATACAGTAGAAAGTTTTATAGATCCTATAATGTAAATTAAAGGGGCTGTTGCAAAATGATTTTTAATCATTTTGTAGCAACCTCTTTTTTTGCATTTTAAAATTGATATTTTAGGGGTTATAATAAAAACATACTATGAAATATCTGGTTAAATATTTATTTTG
>NZ_JANKAF010000034.1:0-12038 GCF_024622765.1 Clostridium mucosae
AATTTCTATAAGCGTAATTAATAACAAGATTAATTTAAAAATTACTTAGGTCTTAAATAAGACAATTCTATTGAATGAAACATAAAAAAAATCTATTATACATAGGAAGGAGTGGATATTTTATGAAAGAAAAAAGTTTGCAAGCACACGAAATGTGGAAAGGAAAAATAGAAGTTATAAGTAGGTGTCCTGTAAAAAATAATGAAGATTTAACAATTGCATATACTCAGGTGTATCATATCCGTGTCTAGAAATTGAAAAGGATAAAGATGCTTCATATAAATACACGAGAAGATCTAATTTAGTTGGTGTAATTACTGATGGAAGTGCTGTATTAGGACTAGGTAATATTGGATCTTTAGCTGCAATGCCTGTTATGGAAGGAAAATGTGTATTATTTAAAGAATTTGCTGGTGTAGATGCTTTTCCTATTTGTATTAACAATAATGATGTTGATGTATTAGTAAATACTATAAAACTAATAGAAGGTAGTTTTGGAGCAATAAATTTAGAAGATATAAGTGCACCACGTTGTTTCTAAATAGTACGTAAACACTAAAATTTTTAATTACTTTATAGAAAACCCATTCTAAGTAACTTAACATAGGTTTTTAACTTGATAATATTCTTATAAAATCAATAAAAATATCAATATAAAATTTCTATTAAATTAATATCTTCTATAATATCAATAAATAATTAAAAGGCTTTTTGCCATATGAAATATATTAGTATAAGTATAACAAAAATTAAAACCAAAAGTATAAATTTTTTCAAACTTAATTTATGCTTTAAAAGCATTATAACAATTTCAAGCACAAGGACTAGCATAATTCCTTTTAAACATAATTCAAAAAATAACAAAGGAAATAATAAAAAATAACTTGTAAACTTAAAAAAAGATGCAAAGAGAATTATAGATAAACTTAAGATTATAGTTACTATTAGTGGAAATAACTTATATTTTAATGATTTGTACTTTTTAAAAGCAAAAAATTCGAATAATAAGAATAATACTAATAAAATTAATTTTAGAATATGAATTAAATTGTACAATATTAATCCTCCTATACGTGAATACAAAAACTATAGTTTTTATATAGTATTATAAATTTTCATAATACATTAATTACTAGAACATATTAAGATGTAATAAAAAATTTTTTAATATTTCTATTTGCATAATATATTAAAAATAAAGCTATAGTTAAAAATACTGTTGTAAAAGCATATTCTTTTATATTATTATTAATTAAATTTTTTATAAACTCAATTAATAGTGAAAATCCTAGAGAATTTTCAAATACAATTTCTAGTTCGATAGGATTAAGTTTAAAGTGTTTAAAATATGAAACTAGAATTTCTTTAAATGATTTGACTTTTGATAAGGAGTATTTATTTATATTCACTAAAAAGTCATCATGTAAAAATGGAATATACAATAAATTGATAAGATAAATGTAAATTACTCTTTTAGTTATAAAAAAAGATAAAACATTAAGTATAGATAAAATATAAATTTTCCTAATAATAATCACCTTCTATAACAAAATAATGTATAATTAGTAAGTAATATACATTATATCATAGATTGATAAATATGTAATATATTTAGAAATTGTTAAGGGAAAAAATTATGATTTTTAATTACAAATTTGAAAATGACTTTGTTGAAAATAGTAAGTTTAAAGTTATAAATTATAAAGAAGTTATTAGATTTATAAAAATCATAAGAAATACTATCTTTATGATAAAGACTAATAAAGGTGATTATAAGATTTCAGTTGCGAAATAAAAAAATACTGCCGGTTATTAAAATATCGGCAGTATCTTAATTATACTAATTTTATTTACTTATTACATCAAAGTAATTACCTTCAATGATATTATCTGCAATTTTAAACACATCTTTTAAATGTTTTTCTTCATATGCATCTTTTGGAGTACCCATAATATCTCCATTATTTAATATAGTTGCATTTCTATCTGTATTAACTAAAACCCTACCCATAGATGTATTATCAAATTTAGACCTTTCAACACCTAAAAGATAAGAAATTGTAGGTAAGAAGTCAACTTGTCCACCTGCTTTTGAAATAGTGTTAGCTTTTATATCTTTATTATAAATTATAAAAGGTATTTTCTTATCATTTTCTTGCCACCAATCTTCATTTAATGGAGCATCTTTAATTTCTTCTTCATAGAATTTATGAACACCACCATGATCTCCATATATCATTATAACTGTATTATCTAATTGCCCATTCTTTTCAAGTTCATCAATAAATAGTTTTATTGCTTCATCTGCATATCTTACACTTTGGAAATATCCACCTAACATATTATCGTCCAATTCTTTAGGTAGATCTAATAACTTTTTATCTTCTGGCATTTCAAATGGCCCATGACTTGTTAAAGTAGCAATGAAAGTATAAAATGGTTGATTTTCTGATTTTATCTTATCTGCAATTTGTTTTAAGTATGATTCATCAGATAACCCAGGTCCAATAACTTCGTCAACATTAAACTCATTTATATCCCAAAGTTTATCTGCGCCAAAAGATTTATGAGGCTCAGCCCAGTTCCAACTTCCAGGTAATTCTGCATGAGTTGAAATTGTTGTATATCCCTCGTTGTTTAGTATATTTTGTAAACTATTATACTTTGTCCAAGGATATGTTGGGAATGTACTAGTTTCTCTAATAGGGAAAACGGATGTATTAACCATCAAATCGCAATCAGAACTAGTTCCAGAATTATTTTGCTCATAAATATTATCAAAATGTAAGCTTTCTGAAAGTAATTTATTTAAAGTAGGTGTAATTTCTTGTCCATAAACCTTTTGATTTATAACAAAGTTTTCTAAGGACTCAACTTGAATAGCAATTAAGTTTTTATCCTTAAGCATCCCGAAATATTCATTATCTGGAAGATCTTCTTTATTATTATCAAACCAAGTTTGTACATCATTAATATCTGAATTTGATAACTCTTTATTTCTTCCCATAAAGTATTTTAAGTCGAATCCATGATATCCTAAAGGACTCATATCACTAAATGTTTGAAAAGGAGCCCAAGATAATCTTAAAAATGATTGTCCGGGTATTTTACCTTTTATATCAATTATATAGTGAGAAATAAAAATGATTAATGCACTTAATGAAAATACTATAGCAGTTTTCACGATTCTTAATGATAGTCTTGAATTATCATTATACTTTCTTAATTTGTCAAATTTAAATAATATAAAGAAAGCTATAAAATCAACAACAAATAATAAATCTACAGCCCTAAAGTTTATTAAACTCTTTCCAATAGGATTAAATATTTCTGGATGAATTAAATGTCTAATTGATAAGAATGTTCCATTATTTCTGTAGTACCATATATCTGCAATAAATAATAATGTAATGATTACATCAATTATTAATGCTGTCCACATTTTACCTTTATATTTAAATAAGAACATAATACTCAATATTAATGTTATTATAAGTAAATGTGCTCCTATAGCAGGAACTCCAAAATACATAGTGGCAAAATTTATACTAGATGAATTTGTAGTTCTAAGCATTGATAATAAAAGCATAGATTTTACTTGAATTATAAATACCATAAGTATAAATAGCCAATTATTTAATGCTATTTTTTTAATTTTATCTTTCATATACTTTCCTCCGAAATAAACTATTTCTACTCAATTTATTTTATCTTAAATATAGAATTAACGCCATATAAAAATTATTATGTCAAAGAAAAGTAATAATTAACTTTAAACAAGTATTATGTTTACACTTTTTAACAATAAATGTATAATTATACTTGAAGGGAGGATAAATTTAAAGTTATAAAAGAAATGTAATAGTTATACAATGAGGTGATTGTTAGTAGAGTTAGAAAAAAGAAATGTAAATAGAATATTTGACGGAAAATATATAAAAATGTTGCTATAAGATATACGATGATTTATAAAACTTACAATTATTTAATTTAGGGAGGAATCATTATGTCTCAAAAAAATAAGCTTTCTCATGAAGCTTATGGTGGAATAAACGGGGAAAATTACAGTCCTTATGTTTCAGTTAAGGATGCGTTACCAGAATTAACTATAGCATCTATATTAGTTGGATGTTTCTTTGCTGCAGTATTTGCAGCAGCCAATGTATATTTAGCATTAAAGGTAGGTATGACTATTGCAGCTATAATCCCTACTTCGATACTTGGAACAGCTCTACTATATTTATTTGGACGAAAAAGTATTTTGGAATCTAATATGGTAGCAGGAATAGCTGGTATAGGAGAATCTCTAGCAGGTGGTATTGTATTCACATTACCTGCCATTGTAATATGGAATGGAGAAATTTCTCTTTTACAAATAGTTACAATAACAATTTTAGGTGGAATTTTAGGTATTTTGTTTGTTATTCCTTTAAGAAAATATCTTATGGTTGAAGAACATGGAAAGTTAGCCTTTCCAGAAAGCATGGCTGCATCTGAAGTTCTTGTTAATTCAACTGTAGGTGGGACTGGCCTTAAAAGTGTTATAACTGGTTTAGCTGGTGGTGGGATATATAAATTTTTGTCAGGTGGACTATTATTATGGTCTGAAAGCCCAACATGGATGATTAATATCTCACAAAGCGGTAAATCTATATTTCAAAGTATGGTTGGTGTTGATGCCTTAGCTTCTCTCCTAGGAGTAGGTTTTATAGTTGGAACAGAAGCTGCACTTTATATGTTTGCAGGTGGTGCAATAGCTTATTTCGGACTTATACCATTAATTAAATTCTTTGGTTCTGGAGCTGCAGCAGCAGTTTTCCCAGCAACTGTTCCAATTGCAGAAATGACTGCTAGCGCTATTAGAGGTGAATATATAAGATATATTGGTGCTGGAGCTGTTGCAGCAGGAGGATTTATAAGCCTTGGAAAATCAATTCCTATAATATTTAGATCCATGAAAGCTGCTTTCTCAGGTATGAAATCTTCAGGAGAAAATGTAAAAAGAACTGACAAAGACTTGCCAATGACTTGGGTAATTGGCGGAGCAGCATTAGTATTTTTATTATCTTGGTTGTTACCGATTACAGGAATTCATCCGGTAGGAGCTTTATTAGCAGTATTATTTTCATTTTTATTTTCTGTTGTATCTGCAAGAATATGCGGAATTATTGGAGCATCTAACAATCCAGTATCTGGTATGACAATAGCAACTTTATTGTTTATAACTGGAATTTTAAAAGCTATAGGAGTTGTTGGTAATAGAGGTATGATAATGGCTTTACTTGCTGGAGCTATAGCTTGTGTTGCAACTGCTGTTGCAGGGGGAACTTCTCAAGCTTTAAAAACTACATTTATATTAGGAGGAACTCCTAAAAATATTGAACTTGGATTAATTGTTGGATTAATAGTTTCAGCAGTTGCAGGAGGTGCTGCAATGTTGTTATTAATCAATATTTATGGTATTGGAGGGGAAACTGGTCTTCAAGCACCACAAGCAACTCTTATGTCAATGGTTGTTCAAGGTGTTATGGATGCACAATTACCATGGACTTTAGTTTTAGTAGGAGCTGCAATAGGTATTGCAATTGAAATATTAGGACTACCTGTATTACCAGTTGCATTAGGAATATACTTACCGATAAATTTAAGTATTGGAATTTTAGCTGGTGGTATAGTTAGAGTTATAGTAGATAAGAAATTTAAACATGATGAAGAAGTAAAGAAAGAAAAAGTTGAAAAAGGTATATTAATATCTTCAGGTCTAGTTGCAGGGGATGCTTTAATTGGTATTTTAGTAGCAGCATTAACAGGCTTTGGACTTAATGAAGTTGTTGGTATAGGACCTAAGTTCTTACCTGCATTAGCTGAAAGTAAAGAGTTTGCATTAGTTATGTTTTTAATTCTAATTTATTTAGTATATAGATATATTATAAGCAATAAGAAAAAGGAAAGTAAAGCTAATTAAATTATTGGAGAATAATAATGTTTAATAATAAAAGTAAAAAACAAGAAAACTTCTTACTTTATATACCAGTAAAAAACCATAAAACTTTTGAAGAAAAAAACAATAGAGTATATTTAATATTTCATCATGATAAATTAGCAGAAAGAATAGCTAGAAAGCTATTTAAAAAGCCAGCTATTACCGATATAGAATTAGATGAATTAGGAAGCGAAGTCTGGAGATTAATTGATGGAAATAAAAATATTCTTCAAATAATTGAAAAAATGAAAGAAAAATTTGGACAAAAGTGTGAACCTATTAATGAAAGATTAATTTTATTTATTCGCTATTTGAATAAAAGAAACTGGATAAATTTTAAGAAAAGCATATAATTTAAAAAAGCTAGAGTTAAATACTTCTAGCTTTTTTAAATTATATTTCCATTGCTACCATGGTCTAAAAGTAATAGGCATAAAGAAATTCATAATAGACAAGTATTTATTATAGGCTTTTACATTATAAAAATGAGTCATGCTTAAATGATTAAATAGAGTAGAATAAGAATTAACTGCAACTGATAAAATGATAAGGCATTCATTATGGATAGAGGCTATAGGCGTTTAAATTAAAGGATTAATGAAGGTTTTATAAATTATTTTATAACAATAGCATTAACAATTAAATATAATATACTATCATTAATTATAAGGAGTTTTATTATGGAAAGTCCCTAAGTTAACACCTTTGATAGTTTTTATATTTTGTTCTGCTATAAATGAAAATTTAAACTATATTGATTATTTGTATAATAGATATAGGAAGGGATTAGAAAACATAAATAACAATGAAAAAATTATTAAAGTAAATAAAAATATAAAAGAAGTTTTAAAAGATTTATTTAAATAAATCTAAAAAGTCTTAAGGATAATAGATCCCTTAAGACTTTTTCTATTATCTCAATAGAAAACAAGAAAAAACAGACAAAATTAATATCTATAAAATGTGCAAAGTAACAATTATATAAAAATAGCAATTTTGTTATACTTTTTGATGTTATTATACAAGAAATAACTAGTAATTTAATTTATAATATGATTGTAGGTAGAAAAATTAAATATTATATATGAATTCAATTTTGTTATTTTACTTTAAATTAAGAATATTAACTAAAAAATACAGTTAGATTTAATTATGTAAACTATTAATTGAAACATATATACTATAGAAAATATAATTATTTAGAATAGAGGGTGATTTAATGTTGGGTAAACTACTAGATTATGAAGTGAATAATAAAGAAATTATATTAAAGTATGAAAAAAATGAAGCTATTATAACAATTATTAATGATGGAGTTGTTAATTTTTTTGTTCCATTTTATAGAAAAGAAAGAAATTCTAAGGCCGTTGAAAATTTAAATTTAGAAAGTTCTAGCCTTTCAGTAGAAAAAATTAAAGATACTTTAAATATAGTAACAGAAAAATTAAAAATTGTTGTTAACGATGATTTTAAGATAGATATTTATGATAAAAATGAAAAGGTTTTATGTAGGGATTACAGAGGTGAAAGAAGTCCATTTAAAAGAAGAGGAAATGATCTTGAACTTGCAGCTGAAGAAGGACATAGTTTAAATGGACATCAAGATCTTAAGGTTTATGTAGCAAAGACAATGGAAGATGATATGTATTTCTACGGCTTAGGAGAAAGAACAGGATCTTTAAATAAGAAAGGGTATCATTATAGAAATTGGAATACTGATAATCCAAGTCCTCATGGAAAAACGTTTGAGCAATTATATAAATCAATACCATTTCTAATATCAATAAAAGATAAGGATGCATTTGGAATATTCTTTGACAATCATTTTGAAAGTCACTTTGATATGGGAAAAGAAAATTCAGAATACTATTATTTTGGCGCTGTAGAAGGTAACTTAGATTATTACTTCATGTATGGACCAGAAGTGAGAAACGTAGTAAATGAATATACAAAACTTACAGGAAAGACTCCGCTTCCACAATTATGGACATTAGGATATCAACAATGTAGATGGTCATATGCTCCAAAAGAAAGAGCATTAGAAATAGCAAAAGCTTTTAGAGATAAAGGCATTCCTTGTGATACTATTTATTTAGATATAGATTATATGGATGGCTTTAGGGTATTTACTTGGGACAATAAAAAATTTGAAAATCCAAAGGAATTTACGGATGAACTTAAGAATATGGGATTCAAAGTTGTTACAATTATAGATCCTGGTGTAAAAATAGATAAAAAGTATAATATATATGATGAAGGAATGAAAAATGACTATTTTGCAAAAGACAAAGATGGAATAGTATATAAAAATAAAGTTTGGCCAGGCGATTCAGTTTATCCAAACTTTATGAGTACAGATGTTAGAAAATGGTGGGCAAAAAATCAAAAAATTATGATGGATCTAGGTGTTTCAGGAATATGGAATGATATGAATGAACCAGCTAGTTTTAATGGACCATTACCAGATGATGTTGTTTTTAATGAAGATGGATTAGAAGTTACTCATAAAGAAATACATAATATATATGGACACATGATGAGTAAAGCTACTTATGAAGGAATAAAAGAAACTACAAATAAGAGACCTTTTGTAGTTACAAGAGCATGTTATGCTGGTACTCAAAAATACTCAACTATTTGGACTGGAGATAATCAAAGTACATGGGAACATTTAAGAATGTCTATTCCTATGTTAATGAATTTAGGTTTAAGTGGAATGAGTTTTTGTGGAACAGATGTTGGTGGCTTTGGACATGATTGTACTGGTGAGTTATTAAGTAGATGGGTACAAATAGGAGCATTTACACCATTATTTAGAAATCATTCAGCAATGGGAACTAGAGATCAAGAGCCATGGGCATTTGATAAAGAAACAGAGGCAATTAATAAGAAGTATATAAATCTTCGTTATAAGTTTCTTCCTTATCTATATGATTTAATGTGGAAGTGTGAAGATACTGGGGCACCAATTATTAGACCTCTTCTATTTGAATATCAAAGTGATAAAAATACTTATGAAGTAAATGACGAATTCCTTTGTGGAGATAGTATTTTAGTATCCCCAGTAGTTGAACAAGGTATGAGACAAAAACTTGTCTACTTACCAAAAGGAAGTACATGGATAGATTTTTGGACTGGTGAAAATTATAATGGAGGGCAGTATATAATAAAAGAATCTCCTTTGAATATTTGCCCTATATTTATAAAAGCAAATTCAATTATTCCAATGAGTATAGAACAAAATTATGTTGGTGAAAAAGAAAGTAATGAGTTAATTTTAAATATATATTTAAATGAGGATAAAAATGAGTTTAAATATATTCATTATAATGATGATGGGGAAAGTTTTGACTATAGAAATGGAATATATAATGAGTATGAAATAATTGTATCTAACAATGAAAGCATAGATATAAAATTTATAATAAAGAAGAATAATTATGTTAATAAGTATTCTAAAGTTAAGTTTATAATTAATAGTTTAAAATTAAATAAGAAAGTAACATTAAATGGTAAAGAAGTTAGTTTAAATAATAATTTTGTAGAAATGAATATATAAGAACTAAATGCTAGTAGACTTAGAAATATCTACTAGCATTTATTTAAGTATTTTTTTATTTATATATGATAGATATTCTATTATTTAACGAACTCAACTACATCTTCAAAAGCTCTTCTAGTTTTTGCTGTAGGATTTTCGTTTCTATATCCTAATGCTAACATACATGAAATGTTAAAGTGATTTGAATCCATAAGATTTCTACCATTTAATATTTTAGTAACAGCTTCAGCATCATATCCACCTATAGTACAAGAGTCAACTCCAATTAAAGCTGAAGTAGTTAACATTGTACCAAGTGCAATATATGCTTGTTCTCTAGAATAATGGTTTATTTCTTTTTCATTATTTTTAAATCTATTATCATTTACATCTTTTATCATCTTTAACATTATATCTGCAACTTCTTTTGGTAAATGTTTATCTTCATTAAATAACTTAGTTAAATATTCAGAATCTGCTTTCAAATCATTTGCAGTTCTATTTAAAAGTATTACTAAATGGCTACAAGAAGGAATTTGCTTTTTTCCACCTAAAGCAACAGTAGCTAATTCGTTTTTAAGTTCTTCATTAGATATAACTAAGAATTTCCAAGGTTCAATACCAATTGAACTTGGAGATAATCTACCACTTTCAAGAATTAAATTTAAGTCCTCATCCTTAATTTTTTTGTTTTTATCAAATTCTTTACAAGCAAATCTATTATTTAAAGCATTTAAAATTTCAGTATTGTTCATATTAAACTCTCCTTTATAAATTAATTGTTATAAACTTTACAATTTAAATCATAATATATAAACTAGTATAGTGAATAAGATATATGAAAACAAGTAGGCAAATTTTCTTTAGTTAGTTACAAAAAAGTAAGTAATGGAGGATAAATATGAGTAATTATATTGGGAAAAAGGAAATAAATGAAGAAGTTGTTAAATATGCTTTAGATATATTATCAGGCAAGTGGAAGCTAAAAATAATGATAGAAATTTGGAAAAATGAAAGCATACGTTTTAACCAGTTAGAAAAAAATATAGATGGTATATCTAGTTTAATGCTAACAAGGTGCCTTCGTGAGCTTGGTGAATATAAAATAGTAGAAAGAAAGCAATTTAACGAAATACCTCCACATGTAGAATACTCTTTAACAGATATTGGAAAATCTATTTGTCCAATAATACATTCATTAGAAGAGTGGGGAAATAAGGTTAATAGTGAAAGTAATAAAAAATAATGTATATCCATCGATGATATACATTATTTTTATTTTATACAATTTTTTAAAAACTATACTTTATTAGAGTTTTACTATATATACTATCTAATAAAATATATTAAAATATTTTTTATTATGGATACAGTTGACTTTTAAAATAAAAAGAGATAATATAAATACAAAAATATTAATTGTATAAAATTAAATTTTAAGCAATATGAAATAAATGGAGGAATAATAAATGAATTTTTACGATTTTAATGCTAAAGATATTGATGGAAAAGAAATAAACATGAGTGAATATAAAGGCAAAGTAGTTTTAGTAGTTAATACTGCAAGTAAATGTGGCTTTACTCCTCAATATGCAGATTTAGAAAAATTACACAAAGAATTTAATGAAAAAGGATTAGAAATCTTAGGATTCCCTTGTAATCAATTCTTAGAACAAGAACCTGGAAATAATAAAGAAGTTAAAAGTTTTTGTGAAATAAACTATGGGGTAACCTTTAAATTATTTGAAAAGATAGATGTAAGAGGACTTTCTGCACATCCAATATTTAAATTTTTATGTGAAAAAGAGTCTTTTAAAGGGTTTGATTTAACTAAACCTAATGGAAAATTATTAAATAGTATATTAAATGAAAAATTCCCAGAATATTTAATTGATGATTCAATAAAGTGGAATTTTACAAAATTCCTTATAGATACAGAAGGTAATGTTGTAGGAAGATTTGAACCAACAGTAGATCCTCTTGATATGATTGAAGATATAAGAAAATTACTATAATTAAAGGAGATAAATTCATGAGTTTTTATGATTATTCTGCAAAAAATATAGATGGAAAAGAAATAAATATGAGCGATTATAAGGGGAAAATAGTTTTAGTAGTTAACACAGCAAGTAAATGTGGCTTTACCCCTCAATTAAAAGATCTTGAAGAAATTTATAAAGATTATAAAGGTTTAGGAGTAGAAATACTAGGTTTTCCATGTAATCAATTCTTAAATCAAGAACCTGGAGATAATGAAGAAGTTAAAAACTTTTGTCAACTAAATTATGGAGTTACATTTAACATGTTTGAAAAAGTAGATGTGAATGGAAGCAATACTCATCCTATATATAAATATTTAAAAGAACAAGAAAAGGGACTCTTAACAAAAGATATTAAATGGAATTTTACTAAATTTCTAATTGATAAAGAGGGGAATGTTATAAAAAGATATTCACCAACAACATCTCCTTTAAAAATAAAAAATGATATAGAAAAGATATTATAAAATAAAAC
>NZ_JANKAF010000035.1:0-12004 GCF_024622765.1 Clostridium mucosae
TGCATGTGTTAGGCACGCCGCCAGCGTTCGTCCTGAGCCAGGATCAAACTCTCAATAAAAAGTTTAATCTCTTCGCTCAAATTACTTTGAGTCTTAATTTTAAGACGTCTAAAAGAATTGCTGGTTTGTTTTACTTAACTTATTTTCTGTTCAATTTTCAAAGACCATTTTCTTCATCGCTCTCAAGCGACTTTCTTATCTTATCACTTATGCACTTCATTGTCAACAATGTTTTTTAACTTTTTTCAAGTTGTTTTGTTGGAAATCAACGTGTTCATAAGGAACGATTTACATAATATCATCTTTCACTCCTTAGTATCTATAATATTATCTATTTTATTCATATTTATATTATATTTTCTTTATTATTCTTTATTTTAATCTAATTTACTTATAAAGATATCCTAGGTAGCGTTTGTGTCTATTTAATCTTAATATATTCCAAAAATGTAATATATATATTATTATTAGATAGAATTCTTTTTTTATTTATTACATGTTTTAAATATAAAATATCTTTTTGAGTTAAAAATAATTATTAATAGTATTAAATTAATAACTAAATACTATATATGGAGGTGATACTTTGAAAAATATATTAAATAATGATTGGCAACAATTATTGCAAGATGAATTTGAAAAGGATTATTATCAAAACCTTAGACAATTTTTAATATCAGAGTATAAATCAAAAACTATCTATCCTGATATGAGTGATATTTTTAATGCATTAAAATTTACTGCATACAAAGATGTTAAGGTTGTTATACTTGGCCAAGATCCTTATCATGGTCCAAATCAAGCTCATGGTCTTTCTTTTTCTGTTAATAAGGGAGTTAAAGTCCCCCCTTCTTTAGTTAATATTTATAAAGAATTACACGATGATCTAGGATGCTACATACCTAATAACGGATTTTTAAAAAATTGGACTGATCAAGGAGTTTTATTATTAAATACAGTTTTAACTGTTAGAGCTCATGAAGCAAATTCTCATAAGAATATGGGATGGGAAATACTAACCGATAAAATTATTTCACTACTTAATAAAAGAGAAGATCCTATTGTTTTTATTTTATGGGGCAATCCTGCAATAGCTAAAAGTAAGCTTATAACAAATAAAAATCATTTTATAATTACTTCTCCCCATCCAAGCCCACTTTCAGCTTTTAGAGGTTTCTTTGGAAGTAAACCATTTTCTAAAACGAATGAGTTTTTAAAATCTATTAACAAGACACCTATAAACTGGCAAATAAAAAATATATAAAAAAAAAAAGGCACTAACTGTGCCTTTTTTAATTAATTTTACTTTTTGACTTCTTATAAAATGAATAACCTAGTGATGAAATTATTGCTATAACTGAGCATCCTGAAAATGTTAATATTATATTATCGATAAAAAAGCCTAGAAATATACCAATTCCAGCTCCCACAGCTATCCCCTTTGCTAAATAATCATAATCTTGATCAGATAAAATTAACTTTTCCACCACTAACACTCCTTATATGTTAAACATCTTATAAATCTAATATCTATACATTTATTTTAATACTTACTTCTTAAATATTTCTTAACTAAAACTTAAAGTATAATTAATTATAATTAATTATTATTCTTTCATAGTAATTTACCTTAATAATACAATAAAAAACATATAAATTTGCCAACTACGTCACTTTTCTTATTATCACCGCAAGTTTATATATCTAAAACTAAAAAATAATATATATAGCTAACGCACTTTTTTGAAGTTTAAATACCAAGCTCCTATTTAGCCATACTTTCAAAGTCTTTTATATTTTTCAGTACATAAAAAAAGCTAACTAATTAATTAGTTAGCTTTCCTGGTGGCTCGACCAGGAATCGAACCAGGGACACGAGGATTTTCAGTCCTCTGCTCTACCGACTGAGCTATCGAGCCTTAACGATTTATATTTTATATAATTTTTTATAATATGTCAACGTTTTTATTTTATATTTTTTAATTTAGTAAGAATATAAATTTTAAGTTATTTTTATAGAAGCATATAAATATAATAAAATATAGTATTAATAGGAGTGATTTATGAAATATATATTATTTATTATACTAATACTATCATTAGTAGTACTTTATTTTTATTATGAGAAAAAATTAGAATTAATGAAAAAACAATTAATGATTACTTCACATCAATATAATAATATAAGAAAGAAATATGATACACCTAAAAAAAACAATAATAATTTATCTATTAGATTTATTACCCCCACCTATAAGACCGGAATAATAAATACTGATTCTAAATTATATATAGCGCCACTGGATTCATCTCAGGTAATTAGAAAAACAAACATACGCATGGAGGTAACAGTTCTAGATTCAGCTGAACTAAATAATCAAACTTGGTATTATGTTAATCTTCCAATTGATAACTGTATAAATTGTAGAGGATGGATTAATTCAAAAGATGTATCAATGTTTTATAGTGACTCATCCTATATATCCAAATCAAATTAAGTAAAAAAAGTTAGGAGTATTGCTCTCCTAACTTTTTTATAATGAAATAGTTCTAATCATAAAGAAAATATATATTCCTATTGATAGTACAAATGGAATATTTATTATTCTATCCTTTTTCCCCACTATTCCTGATACTTCACTTGTTCTATAATTATAATTTTGAATTCTTCTTTTTGAATTAATTTTTTCCAATCCATATATTATAAGAAAAACAAATATTGAAAATATTACTGCTATAGCTCCATATATTATAAATAAAATTAATTTTTCTGATGATTCTATATTTTTGAGTGTTAATTCTGCATTTTGATTTGCATTTGATAATCCTTTAGTAATATAATCTGCTAATTTTGCCATAGTTACTGATGTTCCATTTATAATAAAGTGCATTATCATTGATGAAAATATACTATTTGTTGCTTGCACCACTAAAGCTAATATAAATCCTAATACAGCTGCATATAAAAATTGTTGAGGATCTAAGTGAAGAATACCAAAGAATAATCCTGTTACTATAGCTGATACATATTTATTTTTGTTCTCATAGCCTGAAAGCACTATCCCTCTTATTGTTACTTCTTCTGTTATTGATGGAAGTAATGCAACTAATGCTAATAAAAGTATATATGGAGTTGAAGTTATTTCTGATATAAACGATCCAATTTCATTATTAAAGAAAAATGTTCCAATCAATGAAAAAAAGGTCATTATTGGTTGAACCACAAATGCTAATAAGACAATTAAAAGAGTATCTTGCCAATGTAATTTGTTTAATTTGAGAGTTTCTTTAAAAGAAGACTTTGTAACAATTATATATATAATTGCAGGTAATAAAAATAATATCACATGATTTAAAAACAGTATAACTCTTGTATCACTTAATCCGAGTACAAGATAAAATGGCCTTAATAGTAATGGACCAAATATTTCTATTATTAATATAATTAAAAAATACATATTCGCTTTAAAAACTTTTGTCATATCTCTATCCTTTCTTTTAGTTTGTAGCGTTTCATTCTTTTACTACAAATTTATTTTAACGAATGTATAACTTATTAATTTAATGGACATAATTATAATGAAGCGAGAAGGCTTCCACAGTTAATCGCCTCTCCCCCATTTTATTTATATACAAAAATAATCCCCAACTTACTTTATAGTATGGAAGGGGATTATTTTACTCCCCTTTTTAATTTAAACTTCTAATAACTCTTTTCTTAAAATATTTAGCGCATTAAGTGTAGCTTTTCTTCTAATTCTTTCTCTATCGCCAGTAAAATTAAATTTATTTACAACAACTTTTCCTTTAATAAATACTCCTATATAAACTAATCCAACTGGTTTTTCATCAGTTCCACCACCTGGTCCTGCTATTCCTGTGGTAGAAATTGAAATATCAGTATCAGCCTGTTTAGCTATCCCTATTGCCATTTCTCTAGCTGTTTCTTCGCTTACTGCTCCATATCTATCTAAAGTTTCTTTTCTAACCCCAAGCCTCTTCATTTTAGCTTCATTTGAATAAGTTATAGCCCCTTCCTTAAATACATCTGATATTCCAGGATATGAAATTAAACTCGCTGCAACCATACCACCTGTGCATGATTCCGCAGTTGATATACTTAGTTTACTACTACATAGCATTTCTGAAACAACATTTTCTAAAGAAGTTTCCCCTTCTCCATATATATACTCTCCAAGTGTACTTTTTATTTCTTTATCAACAGGATTTATTAAATCATCACATTCTTTTTCATTACTTCCCTTAGCTGTAATTCTTAATGTAACATCATTGTCCTTTGCATATGGTGCCACTGTAGGATTTTTACTACTTTGAATTAAATTATTTAATTTTTGTGCCATAAGACTTTCACCTATTCCAAATAACCTTAAAGTCTTAGATTTTATAATCTTTCCTGTTATCCCTTCTAAGTATTTTTTAACATGATCATTAAACATCGGTTTCATTTCCCTTGGAGGGCCTGGTAAAATTATTAAAGTCTTATTATTTTCTGATATTATAGATCCCGGCGCTGTTCCATTAGGATTAGGTAATATAATAGATCCTTCTGGAAAATATGCTTGCTTTTTATTTGCTTCTACGATAGCCTCATCTTTCATATCTAGATATGTTTTAATCCAGTCTAAAGAAGGTTTATGAATCTCTAACTTTTTCTTAAAATATTTTGCTCCTAACTCTTTAGTTAAGTCATCTTGTGTTGGACCCAACCCTCCTGTTGTAATAACTAAATCACATCTTTGAAAAGCTTTTTCAAATGATTCTATTATTCTATCTTCATTATCACCAATAACACTTTGATGATATACATCTATTCCTAAAGCAGCTAATTCTTTAGCTAAAAATTGTGCATTTGTATTAACTATATCGCCTAAAAGTATTTCTGTTCCAATTGCTATTATTTCTGCTTTCATTTTACTCCTCCTACATACTTTATTTATATAAGCTACAATAAAAATTCAACACTTCTATGATATACCTTAGTAATTGATATTATTTAAATTTAGTTATTATTTTTGTAACTTATATATAAATTTAAATAATATATGCTTTCGTTTTCACTAGTTTACTTAAATAAGGATATTAAGCATTAAATATACTACTTACTTCAGCTGTGTAGATTATTACCTAAAACTTATATACTAAATATTTTACCACAAATTATAAAAGACTACTAATCAATAGATTAATAGCCTTTTATTTACTTTTGCTTATTAGCATTTATATAATATTTGCCAGTTGGATTAATTCCTTCATCTAATATCGAGAAATTGCTGTCTTTAAGCATGGATGTAATGATATTGATATCATTTTTGTCAACGCTACCTAAGGTTATTGTAAAATTATCATTTCTATCTACAACTCCCATATAGTCAAATATATTGCTATATTCACTAAGACCTAATCCCCCATTTATATCCATCCTATAATCTGGCATAGTATCCCTCCAATACTTTTTCTTTTGTATAAGATTTTATCTATAGCATTTATTTTATTTTATCTCACTAATTCATTATTTATTCACTATACCAAAATTTAATTTTTTTTAGCTTCCTCTATTATTTTTTTAGCTTCTATTTCAGGAACTTCTTCATATCTTGCAAGTTCACTTGTAAAGCTTCCTCTAGCTTGAGTCATTGACCTTAAATCAGTAGAGTACTTAAACATTTCTGATAGTGGAACTTCTACAATGATTTTTTGTAAGTTCCCATCTGGTTCCATTCCCAAAACTCTTCCTCTTCTCTTATTTATATCTCCAATGATATCACCCATATATTCATCTGGCACAAATATTTCTACATGCATAATAGGCTCTAATAAAATAGCTTTTGCTTGTTCTAGCCCCTTCTTATATGCAATAGAAGTAGCCATTTTGAATGCCATTTCTGAAGAATCCACTGGATGATAAGATCCATCGTGCAGTGTTGCTTTTAATCCAACTACTGGATAACCAGCTAAAACACCCTTTTCAATACATTCTCTAAGACCTTTTTCTACTGCAGGTATAAAGTTTCTCGGAACAACTCCTCCTACAACATTATCTACAAACTCTAGATCACTTTCTCCATCTTTTCTTGGCTCAAATTTTATTTTTACATCTCCGTATTGTCCATGCCCTCCTGATTGCTTTTTATGTTTACCTTGAACATCAGCAACTCCTTTTATTGTTTCTCTATATGGTATCTTAGGAAGCCTTAATATTACTTCGGCTCCAAACTTATTTCTCAACCTACTAGCTATTACATCTAAATGAGTTTCACCAACTCCAGATATTATTGTTTCTGCATTTTCCGTATCTCGTGTTATTGTAAATGTTGGATCCTCTTCTAATAATCTTTGTAGAGCTGCTGATATTTTATCTTCATCACCCTTAGCCTTCGGTAATACCGCCATTGATATTGCTGGTTTAGGGAAATTCATTTTATCATATATAACTTTATTATTTATATCGCATAAAGTATCTCCCGTTTCGGTGTATTGTAACTTTGCAACAGCCGCTATATCTCCGGCTACTACTTCCTTAGTAGGTATTTGATTTTTACCTCTCATGAAAAATACATTTGCTAATTTTTCTGCTTTATCCTTATTACTATTAATAACAGTAACCTCATTTGAAAGTTTTCCTGTTATAACTCTAAATAATGATATTTTGCCAACAAAAGGGTCTGCTATCGTCTTAAAAACTAATGCTGAAAACGGCTTATTTTCATCTAATCTTATGAAAACCTCTTCATCATTTTGTGTATTTATTGCTTTCTGAGGAATTGAATATTTAGGTGATGGAAAACATTCTACTACATCTTCTAAGAAACATCTCATACCTATAACCTTTGAAGCACTTCCACACATTACTGGTGCTATTTCGCCACTTGCACATCCTTCTATAAGTCCATTATATATTTCTTCATCACTTAATTCGCCTTCATTAAAATATTTATCTAAAAGTTCTTCATTAGTTTCAGCTACTGCCTCCATAATCATTCTTTTACATTCATCTATTTTCCCTAACAGTTCTTCTGGAGCATCCATTTCTTGAATTTTATTAGTTTTTGGATCGTGTATTCTAACTCTTTTTGATATAACATTAACTACTCCTTTAAAATTCTCTTCTGTTCCTATAGGATACTGAATTGGAACTACGCTAATTCCAAACTTTTCTTTTAATTGAGCTAATGTTTTATCATAACTTGAATTTTCTCTATCTAATTTATTAATAAAAAATGTTCTTGGTAATTTTATTTTATTACAATAATCCCATGCCTTTTCTGTTCCTACCTGAACTCCTGATACACCACATACAACTATAGTAGCTACATCTACGGCTCTCATTCCTTGAATAAGTTCTCCTGAAAAATCAAAATATCCTGGTATATCTACTAAATTTATTTTTGTTTCATTTACTTCTATCGGAGCAATAGAAACTGATAATGAAATCCCTCTCTTTTTTTCCTCTTGATCAAAATCTGTAACTGTTGTTCCATCTTCTACTTTTCCTAACCTATCAGTATTGCCAGTATTAAAAAGTAATGCTTCTACTAAAGATGTTTTTCCTGATGCTCCATGACCTATAAGTCCAATATTTCTCAAATTTTTTATTGTGTAATTTTTCATACTATCTCATAATATTTAATATAATATTATGATTACACCTACCTTTCATTTAAAATCTAAATAATTTTTGAATTAGTTCTCTCATCAAATTCCTGTGTTTATAAATTTTAAATCTCTGGTTTATAATTTGTTCTAATAAAACATCATAAGTTCGGGTAATTTCTTTATTGCATCTTACTAATTATAGAATACCATAAAGGTTTTTCCTTTTCCAGAATATTCAGATTATTTATCATCAGTCTAATCTATATTTATTTTTATGCTTTGCATATAAGATTAAGTACAAAAAAGTGCACCTATAATTTATACTATAGCTACACCTTCTGTTATCTTAATTTTTGACATATTTTTTATGTTTATTCAGCTTTACATAATTATTTTTCATTAATTAAATATCTATATTTTATCAGGAAGAAAATTAATAATCATATTAAATTTTATTACTATTATTTGAAATATAGTATCGTTATAGCATAGTTAGAATATTATAAAAAGAACCATATTAAGAGAAACAATTTCTAAATATAGTTCCTGGATGCGGTAGCTTATTACCGACTCTCTCTATAGCTACTAAAATACTATTGTACTATTATCTTTTGATTTCATTCGTTATCCCCCTTAAATAGTAAATACACAACAATAAATTTTTCTACTTTTTTAAATTTTATTTTACACGTTTTTCACTCCATTTTATAACTATTATATAGGCATATTAATCTTTTTCAAGATTTTATTAGTATTTCATAAAAATTTATGAAAAATGTTATATTAACATTATCAAACTCTTATAAAATATATGATTAATTTTAAAAATGTAATTGCTATATAATCATCTTTATATTAGTTTCTAATTAATTAAAATCTATATTTTAGTCAAGAATATTATTATAGATAATTATTTTTTGAAGGAGGTTTTTAATATGATTGCAATTAATATAATTTTTTATCTATCATTCATAATAAATCTCTTTATAATATTTATAATAATTATATTTGGGAAAAAACGCCATGAGAAAACTTTATCATGGATTCTAATATTAATTATATTCCCTCCCCTTGGACTAATTCTCTTTATACTGTTAGGTAGGAACTGGAAGATACATACATTAGATAAAAAATCAAAGCAAAAAGTCAGTAGCTTAATTACTCCTTCACTATTAAATAAATCTCATATATCTAATGAATTTCAGCATATTGTAAACTTATTAGTATCAAATTCATATTCTCCACTCTTTATAAATAATAGTGTTACTATTTTAGATGGAGGAATTAATAAGTTCGAAGCTCTAAAAAGTAAACTACTAGAAGCAAAAGACCATATTCATTTAGAATACTATATTGTTAAAGATGATAATATAGGAAATGAAATAAAAGATATATTGATAAGAAAATCTAAAGAAGGCGTAAAAGTTAAATTTATAATCGATAAAATGGGTTCTATAAAATTAAGCACTAGATATATTAACGATTTAAAAAATTCTGGGGTTGATGTTGTTTTTTATTCTTATGTATTAGCACCTTTTTTTAGATTCATTAATACCCAAGTGAATTATAGAAATCATAGAAAAATAGTTGTTATAGATGGTACTACAGCATTCCTAGGAGGAATTAATATAGGAGACGAATATTTGGGGTTAGGCAAATTAGGTGATTGGAAGGATTGTCATATAATGATTGAAGGTGATTGTGTACTTGGCTTGCAATCAATTTTCTTAGATGATTTTTCAAGTATAAAAAAATATAATAATGAACAAATTTCAACCTTAGCCAATATCGAAGACTATTTTAAAAATAAAGAATTTGATGGTAATATACCAATGCAACTAATAAAAAGTGGACCAGATTCTGAATACCCTAGCATACTTCAATGCTTTATAAAAATGATTAGCACTGCTAAAGAAAGTATTAATATAATAACTCCTTATTTTATCCCATCTGAAGGTTTAATGGATTCATTAAAAATAGCTGCATTAAGTGGCATTAAAATTTCAGTAATTTTTCCTAAAAAAGCCGATCATTTTACTGTGAATAAAGCGTCACAAACTTATTTAGCTGAATTAGTGAGATCTGGAGTTAAAGTTTATTTATATAATGATTCCGGATTTATTCATTCTAAAATTTTAACTGTAGATAAAAAAATATGCACAATAGGAACAGCAAATATGGATATACGAAGCTTTGAATTAAATTATGAAATCAATGCATTAATATATGATGAAGGAATAACTTGTGAATTTAATAAAATATTCGATAACTTATTAGAATATTGTACGGAGTTTAATTTAACAGAATATGAATCTAGATCTTTAACTAGCAAATTTCTAGATGGAATCTCTAGACTATTTTCTTCAATACTATAAAAGGATATTCAAATATTATTGAATATCCTTTTATAGTATTGAAAATTATATTTTACTTATTTAATTTTACTATTTCTACTATCCTCGTTATTAAATAACCAATAGCACCTCCTGAAGTGTCAATCAATACATCTTTAAACGCCATATTTCTTCCCGGAATAAAATATTGATGAAATTCATCTGTACTTGCATATAAAAACACAAAAATTATTGAATATAATCTAGCTCTTTTAGTAGTAAAATAGAACTTGCTTACGTTATATGCAAATAAAAATAATATTAGATATTCTGAAAAGTGTGCAGTCTTTCTAACTACTAAAGTAGCTAACTCACCAAAATATTGATTTAATTCTATTCCAAAAAAGCTAAATATTTTCAAAACTAATTCACTTTGGCTACTAGAAACTTCACCTGGTTGATGTGACATAAAAAATATAATCCCCATCCAAACTATTAGCATAGCCCACGATATTATCTTTTTGTTTTTATTCATTATTCTCTCCCTATGTTAATTTAATATATTTTCCTTTTTATATAATAAATATTTTATCCTTTGATATCAATCTTTTTCAACTAAATATCTATTAATATACGCTAACGATTGTTCTAGCATACCTTGACCTCTCTCTAAATCTTTAACATTAACTTCTAAGTTATATATTCTTTGTTCTACTAAATTCATTATTTGCTTTATATCGTTTAATAATTTAGCTTCATATGAAACTTGTACTCCATCAGAATCTATATATATTTTTTCTGGAACAGATCCACATTTAGAGCACTTAGCATATATTCCCTTCTTCTCAACATCTCTAAATATTTTGAATGTATCATTATTACAGTTAGAACAATTAGGCAACATTATAAAATCTTGATCACTTACATCAATATCATATTTAGACTTACACTGAGCACAAATTAAATGCAACTTATCTTCTTCACTTTCTAAAAAAAATCTATTCCCACTACAGCCATCTTTTTCACATACAAAAGTTCTTATCATTTCCTAATCCCCCTCCTTATTTAGAAAGAATACCCTTCTACAATTTAATATGCTAGACTAAATAAATTTATTCTTATTATTTATATTAGTTTTAACTACATATATTGTAAAAAGTAAAATAGACCTAAACTATAAGTTAGGTCTATCAAATATTTTTATTATTACAAAATTCATCTGATTCCTTTAATGCTACTTCTACTTCTTTTATAAGATCATCTATCCTGCTTGTATTTTTACCTGCTAATACTAGCTCTCGCTTTTCTAATTTTAATTTTATTAATTTTTGCTCTAACTCATCCTTCTTACCCATACCAACACTCCCCATCTAAGGATAAGACCTTAAAACTTTTACATTAAAAATTAAATAGTTTATTATATATTAATTATATATTATTTTTCTCTCTATTCCTAATTAAAATTTTAGAAATTTTTAAAACTTTTTCGACATTTGGAAATCCCATACATGTATTATATTACTATTAAATAACTTAAAATATTCCTTCTAATTTTAAGTTATAAAAAAAGAAGTTATGATAACATAACTTCTTTTGGTGGAGATAAAGGGATTCGAACCCTTGACCCCTTGCGTGCAAGGCAAGTGCTCTCCCAACTGAGCTATACCCCCAAATATGGTGGACCTTCAGGGACTCGAACCCCGGACCTACCGGTTATGAGCCGGTTGCTCTAACCAACTGAGCTAAAGATCCATAATACCTGGCAACGTTCTACTCTCCCACACAGTCTCCCATGCAGTACCATCGACGCTGTAGAGCTTAACTTTCCTGTTCGGAATGGAAAGGAGTGTTTCCTCTACGCCATCATCACCAGATTACATTAACATTATATTGTAAAATCAATATCTTGTCAATACTTTTTTCAGAAATATTCTCTGAAAATTGCACATGAATTAATTTTAAGCCTGTTTTTTATTGGTCAAGCCCTCGACCTATTAGTATCAGTCAGCTAAATATGTTACCACACTTACACCTCTGACCTATCAACCTTGTGTTCT
>NZ_JANKAF010000036.1:0-9634 GCF_024622765.1 Clostridium mucosae
TTTAGTTGAAGATGTAAAGGGATTATTATCCCGTAGAAAAGGGACTTTTCAAGCGGAGCAAAAGGGAGAATAATCCCTAGGCGAAGCCTTAAAGAAAAGTAAATTTTAAGAGGTGAGAAGAAATGACGGAAGTTTTAGAACCCCCGTACGATAACATGGGGGTACTACGTACGAAAGAAATGTACTTAAAGCCTGTAATTGACTGGGTTCAAGTGACCTTCAAAAATTTCGGTGTTGAAAAGATTGTAAAAGAGATTTTAAAACTAGATATTAGCTTTTTTACTAAAAATGATTTTGGTTTTTGTGGGTATAAGTATTCTTTTCAATTTAATGATATTTTTATATTTCATAATGGTGAGTATGACGAAAGAGGAATGGGAGTTAACATACAAATGACAGGTAAAGGTTGTAGACAGTTTGACTTTTATTTAAAAACTCAAAAAAGAACTTGGAAAGATTTTTTTAAAGATTGTTTTAAATTAGAATCTACATGTAATTTTAGTAGATTAGATGTTTCTATAGATGATACTAAAGTTTATTTTAAAGTTCCTAGCTTGGTAAGGAAGATAAAAGCGGGAGAGATAGTTTCTAAGTTTAAACATTCTTATAATTTTGAGAAAATAAAAAACTCTGATGGTTCTAATGCAGGTACAACTTTGTATATGGGGTCGCCCACTTCCAACGTTAGATTTAGATTTTATGAAAAAAATTATGAAGAAGCTTTTAAAAAGGGAGTTGAAGTTGAAGAAATAGGAGATTGGAACAGATATGAAATACAAATGAGAGATGAAAATGCAACTAGATGTGCTGAAGTTTTATCAATAGATGACAATATATTATATATAGTTAAGTCAGTTTTAAATCAATATGTTAGGTTTGTAAAAAAAACTGGTTCGGATAGTAACAAGCGAAGATGGGATACTTGGAAGAATTGGAAAAAGTTTATTGAAGATAGTGGAAAGTTAAGCTTATATATAAAGCCAGAGCCTAAAACTTTTGAAGAAACTTATAGATGGTTAATGAAACAAACTAGTAATTCATTGAAAAGTATTGAGCTGATAGAAAAGGCTATAGGAATTGAAGGTAGGTTTATGGAGAATATTATTGAGGCAGCGGATTTAAAGGAAGAGCATTACGAAAAAATGATAAATTATTTAAAACAAATTCCAGATTTCGCTGATATAGATAAAGGAGCTTTAAGAATGAGCTTAGAAAATTTAAGTTAAGAATAGTAGATAAGAGAAGGAGATGATTGAAATTAAAGGTAAAGAAATTAAGAAAATATCATCTTTAAAAATTAGAAAAGTATTTGTAGTTTTATTTTGGTTCTTTCTTGTCGTAATTATAATAGTTGGAATTAGGAATATAAGCTATAACAAAGATTATGATTTAAATAATAATCAAAGTGGTAAAGTTATTTCTGATGTAAATAGTAATTATGATGTTGGAGTTAATACATTTTCAAGTAAGTTTATAAAATCATATTTTTCTTTTTCAGATAATGAAGAAAATCGAAAATCTAGATTAGAAGAATTAAAAAAATATATGATAGAGGATCTTGTAAATAATACTTTAATTAATATAGAAGAAATGAAGGGTATTAAGTCATCAGTTACAAATATAGAAGTTTGGAATGTAGAACGAAAAGAAGATAATAACTATAAAGTAGACTTTACTGTTTATCAAGAATTAACAATGCAAGATAAAAAGAAAAAATATACAGATGATACTTATTATATTGTAGTTCATAAAGACAATAATGGAAATTATGTAGTTATTCAAAGTCCAACAGTTACAACTTCACCTAAAAAGGGGGATTATGAACTAGATAAAACTTTAGTTTCAGATACTAATGTGACTAGTGATGAAAGAGCGAAAATAGATGAATTTTTAAATATGTTCTTTAATGTTTATCCTAAAGCTACTGACCATGAATTAACATATTATGTTGAGAAAAATATAAAGCCTTTAGGTGAAAATTTAGAGTTAGTAAGATTAGAAAATGAAATAGTTACAAAAAAAGATGATACTACTTTTAATATTTCTATAGATGTAATTTATAAGGATTTAGATACTAATTTTAAAAGTATAAATCATTTTGATATAGTTCTTATAAATAAAGATGGGAAGTTTATTATAAATAGTTTTTAGGAGGGAATTAAAATGAATTTTGGACAAAATATTTTAGAAGTTGTACAAACTAATGTTATGCCTTTATTTTTAGCTGTTTTAGTTTGTGTTGCTATATATTTTTTAGTAAAGAGAGAGATGACTAAATTTGTAGCGTTTTTAGCAATGTCAGTAGTAGTTGCAGGATTTGTAGTTACACCAGAAACAGTACGAGATATATTAGTTAATTTATTCAAGTCTATATTTAGGGTTTAATGAAGAAACGAATAATATTAGACAAATATTTAAATTGTTATGAAGTTACTGCTTCTATATGTAATGCTATAGTTTTTAAGAAGAGATATGAAGATTATAGAGAGGCTTTAGAAAATGCTAATAAACTTAGTAAGGAGTTTAATATAAGATTTGAATATGTTTCTATAAAAAGAGAAAATAGGTCAAGGTGGGATATATAACCCCTTGACTAGTATAAAATGGTATAATTTTAAGAGTTTATAAAATATGATATAATTATAAAAAACTAAATTATGAATGATAAGAATTTATAAGGGGTGTTTTATTATGAGATTAGAAAAGATAAAAAAATATTAAAGAATAAAAAAAATATTGTAATAATAGGAGCAGTAACAGGAGCTTTAGTTATTGCAATAGGGGGAAGCGTATTATTAAACAATAAGTTTAATGTAGAAAATAAAGCAGAAGATAATAAAGTAGGAGCAGTAAATAAAGAAGAATCTAGTAAAGAAGAAACAGAAGCTATAGAAAAATTAGAGAATTTAAAGAAAATAGATATATCAAAATTATCAGAAGAAGATAAGAAAATACTAGAGAATAAGATAGCGGACATAGCAAAGTTAATAGAAAATAAAGAGTATGCGAAAGCAACAACAGAGATAGAAAGTTTAGAAAAAGATACCAATACTAAAATAGAAGAAGTTGCTAAAGCTGAAAGTAAAGAAGAAAGTAGCAAAGAAGAAGTTAAAAAGGAAGAGAATAAACAAGAAGTAGTTACTAATACATCAAATGAAAGTACGAATAATAGTACAAGTAATAATTCAAATAGTAATACGGGTACTACTACAAGTACAAATAATAATACTTCTTCAAGTACAAGTGGGAATGGAAGTAGTAATTCAAATTCTAATCAAGGAACAATTCAACCAAAGCCAACAACACCAGCACCTACTCCAGCACCACAACCACCAGTTGAAGCACCAAAGCCAAGCTATCCAAGTGTAGCAGAAGTACAACAAAGACTTATATCATATGGACAAAGTTTAGGATTAACATATGACCCATCATTAATTAGTAATGGTTGGGAAGGTAGAGGAACAGATCAAATGTGGAGTTCAGAAATGGGGAATTCTGTTGATGGGCAAAGATTATTTAACGGATATCAATATAAAAGTTTTGCAGTGGTTGTTATTGATTTGGGAGAGTATTGTAGTATGCAATTATATTGTCCTTGGGAATAAAAATAAAAAGTAGTAAAGAAGAGATTTAGTATAAGAAATTTTATATTAGGTCTCTTTTTTAGTGCTTTTAATTAAGCACAAATAAATTAAAGGAGGGATTTTATGAGATTCTTTAATAACCTCATAAAGAAAATCAAAGGAAATTTAATAAGAAAAGAAAGGAGGAAAGTAAGACTTTTAAGTAAGAAGTTAAGTTTAGCATTAGCTTGTTTACTGTCATTTAATTTATTACCTATTAATATTATAAAAGCAAATGCTGAAGAATTGGGGCATAAAGTAACTGTTAATGGAATGTCTCCTGAAGAGTATAATCAGTTATATCAAAATTATTTAAATACTATAGAAGAACGAGCAACAGGAAATAGTGGGTTAGGAATTCAACTTATTTCAGGAATAGTAGCTCCCCCAATAACCATAGATGGTGAAGTTGCTTATTGCTTAAATTTATATAAGAACTTTCCAGTAGGAAATAATTATCCGAATGGAAATCCATATCATAATGGAAATATAAGTGCAGTTTTGTATCATGGATATCCAGTAAATGCTAGTGGGTTATAGCAAAAGTATGGAATAAGTGATTCTCATGCAAGATATTATACACAAGTTGCAATTTGGCAAATGACAGGAGATTTAACTAGTAGAAATTATGGAATAGGTTATGTTGATGAATTACTTGAATTAGGAAGAAAAGCTAGTTTGCCAAATGTATTTTTTGATATTTCTCCAAATAATTTAGAAGTTAGTCAAATTAATGATTATCAAGAAACAGAAGTTATAACTACAAAGGGGTCAAGTGGAATATTTACTTTTCCTAGTGACAGTAATGTTTGGTCAGTAGACTTAAATGGAAATAAAAAGAATACTTTTAATATTGGTGAAAGTTTTAAAGTTAGAGCTACAAAAGGATATAATGGAGAAAAAAGAGTTGTTGTGAATTCTGAATTGAAAAAACCAGCTTCGCTTAAATATGATGGTAGTGGTGGTTTTCAAGATATAGTTAAGTATTGGAATGACCCTATTAGAGACCCGAAACCATTAAGAATTAAATTTAATGGTACTGGTAAAATAGAGTTATTTAAAACAGATGATTTAGGGAATGTATTAGCAGGAGTTAAATTTGGTTTATATTCAGACGCAGGAGCAACTAATAAAGTTGCAGAAGCAGTAACTGGAGCAGATGGAAGATTAGTGTTTGATAATGTTATTGCAGGTGAGTATTGGACAAAAGAACTTGAAACACTTCCAAGCCATGTTTTGAATCCTGAGATTAAGAAAGTAGTTGTTAATGGTGGAGATACTCAAAGAGTAGACTACACAAATGAAATAATCAAAGGAAGAATACAAATAACTAAGGTAGATGAAGAAACAGGCGAAAAGCTTCAAGGAGCTGAATTTGAAATAAAGAGCAAGGCAACTGGACAAGTTGTAGATACATTAGTAACTGGAGTAGATGGAACTGCAATAAGTAAGTTGCTTCCTTTTGGAGAGTATATAGCAAGTGAAATAAAATCACCAAACAAATATACTTTAAATGGTAAGGAATACTTTATTACTATAGATAAGCATTTACAAACTATTGAATTAACTCATCAAAACAGAATAATCAAAGGTAGAGTTGAAATTAATAAAGAGGATAGCGAATTAACTGGATTAAAAATAGCAGGTGCAGTATTCGGTATCTTTGATGAAGTTGGAGCCTTAGTTGAAGAGCTTACAACAAATGAAAATGGTTATGCTATAAGTGGATTATTAAATTATGGTGATTATATATTAAGAGAGCTTAAAACAAATGGTAATTATTTATTGTCAGATAAAGAGTGGAAGATTTCAATTAGAGAAGATGGTAAGGTTTATACTTATGATATTACTAATGATGTTATAAAAGGAAAATTGCAAATAGTTAAAATTGATTCAAGTGATGTTCAAAAGCCAGTTGAAGGTGCTAATTTTGACATAGTAGCTGAAGATGTTTTTGGTATTACTTCAGGTACTGTAGTTGATAATGTAACTACAGATAAAGACGGTTTTGCATTTACAAAAGACCTTAGAAAAGGTGTTTACTATGCTTTGGAAAAATCAGTAGGAAATGATTATTGGTTAAATACTAATAAGTACCCTATAACAATTTCAGAGCATGGAAAAGTAGAAGTAGTACACATTAAAAATGAGCCAGTTCAAATGAAACTTAGAGTAGTAAAATACGATGCTGATAGTGAAACTAAGGAAGCTATTAAAGGAACTAAGTTTAAGGTAGTAAATAAAGCAACTGGTGAAGATATAGAGTTTACAGAGTTCTTTGGTATAGTTCCAATAAAGAAAACTGTATTTACAACAAATAAGCAAGGTGAAATAGTATTTCCACAAAAATTATCAGCAGGAGATTATTCATTAGTGGAAACTGAACCAACAGAAGGGTTTAATCCTATTGAACCTATAGACTTTACAATAGATAGGGATACAGCTTATGAAGAAATAGAGCTTTTAGGAAAAGTTCATACTATAGAAGTTGGAAATAGTAGAATCAAAGGTAACTTAAAAATAGTTAAAATTGATGAAGAAACACAAGTGCCACTTGAAGGAGTAAAATTCAAAGTAACATGTACTGATGGATTTATGAAAGGTCAAGAGTGGTTTGAACTTACTGATGGAAATGGAGAAATCAACCTAAATAATTTAGAGCATGGAAAATACGAAGCTGAAGAAGTTGAAGGGCTTTGGAACTATGTAGAAAATAAAAAGCCTATTAAGTTTGAAATAACTGAAGAAGGTAAAACAGTAGAGCTTCAAGTAACTAATAAAAAGATTAGAGGATCAGTAAAATTAGTTAAAGTTGATGCAGAAACAGGAAGACCACTTGAAGGAGCAGATTTTGAGCTTTGGAATGGTGAAAAGTTAGTTGGTATTTATACTACTGATAAAAAAGGAGAAATAGTAGTAGAAAACTTAGAAGCAGGAAATTACTACTGGGTGGAAGTTAAAGCTCCAGAACATTATAAAATTAATCAAGATGTATCTTTAGATTTTGTTATCTATGAAGATAATCAAAAAGTAGAAATGACAGTTGAAAATGAAGTTAAAACTGGTGAAGTTGACTTTATCAAAACAGATGTGTCTACAGGAGAATTAATAGAAGGTGCTAAAATTGAGATTGTAGGTACAGAAGAACATAATAAGCACATCAAGATAGAGTTCACATCAAGTAAAGATGGAGATAGATTTAAACTTCCTGAAGGTGATTATGAGTTCAGAGAAACATTACCACCAGAAGGCTTTGTACAAACAACAGAAGTAGGTAAATTCTCTATAAAAGATGGAGAAATAACAAAGGCAGAATTAAAGAACAAGAGAATAGAAGGAACTCTTGAATTTGAGAAGACTGATGTATCTACAGGAGAAGTTATTGAAGGTGCACATATTAAAATTGAATGTGTAGAAGGATTTAATAAAGGTCAAGTTATAGAATTTGTTTCATCAGCAGAAGGAAATAAATTCAAATTAGAATATGGGAAATACAGCATATCTGAAACTATGCCACCAGAAGGGTTTGAATTAACTACAGAAACATCAACATTTGAAATAACTGAAGATGGACAAATAGTTAAAGCAGAACTAAAAAACAAGAGAATAGCTGAAAGTTTACCATATACAGGTGGAACAGACACAACAGTAGTTTTAGGAGTTGCTTTAATAGTTACTCTAGCTGGTGTAATAATGATAAGAAGAAAGAAAGCTACAAATTAGCTTTTATTTTTTTACTTAAAATGATTAGAAGGTGTTCTGCGGATCACCTTCTAAGTTTTTTGAAGGAGGATAAATTTATGAAAGGTAAAAAGCCAACAAGACAACAAAAAATGATTATGCAGGAAAGAAGATTGAATCCAAGTAATTGGTTAGTATTAAAGAATCCAACAAATCAATTACATATTCAACATAGAGGAACTAAGAAAATTAGAATATTAAGTATTTAAATATTAGGAAGATGAAAGAAAATGAAAATATATAAAGTGTATATGGTTTCTTATGGTGATTATGAGTTAGAGGGCTCAAAGGCAGTATATACCACTAATTATGATAAAGCGGTTCAGATATTTAATGATTTAGTTAGAGATGAGTGTAAAGAATATTCTTGTTGTGGATTGAATAAGAAGGAATTTAGAGAGACTATAAAAAGATTTAGAAAATGGGGAATGAAAAGGATAGGTGAATTCATATGTAGAAAATATCCTTTGAGAAATAGATTAAAGGTGAATTTATAAATGGTTAATATTGTTATATAATTATACTCGTGAAAGGAGTGTTTATATGACAAATAAGAATAAGAATTCTAAAGTGAAGCAGTTCGATAATACAAAAAAACTAAAAGAACAAAGTAAAGAAGAAGAAAAAAAAGAAAAAAAAAAGAAAAAAATATATCAAATATTATTGCAGGAGTATCTTTAGGGATATCAATCTTTAGTGCCATTTTTTCACTGTTTTATTTGGATAAAGAGTATAAGTACAAATTATCACCAGAGGTAACAGTTGCGGCAAAAATTAAAGTGAAAGCATATGAAGTAGATGGTAATGCTGAGAAGGAGGTCTATTCAGAAGGAGTAAAAATTGAGATTCTCAATAAGAATAATTTGGAGAAAGCTTATTTGATTTATCCGAATAATGTTGTTAAAAAGCTAAATGTTAATGAGGTAGAGAATACTCTTGAGGAAAACTTTAATAAAGATATAGAGTTGGAAAAGTATAATCTTGAGGTGGGAGGTAGGTCTTATCAATATGTTTTTTTATTATTGATGGGAATGGATGGTAGCTATGATTTGTATCTTATTTATGTGAAAACAGGTGGAGATGAGATAGTAATTAATAGTGTTTCAGGGATTGAAATATGGGGATTTGAAAATAGCAATAAAGATAATCCTGAGTATGAAGGAGAAAGAATTATGGCAGAGCAATATCGAAAAATATTAGAAGAAAGTTCTAATTACATAAAATAATATATTTAAATTATAAAAGGTGTTCATATGGGCATCTTTTAAATTTTTTTCGTAGATAAAATAAAGTTATATAATTTATTAAGAATAAACTAAGGGAGGGAATTTTTTATGATGTATATTTTGATAGAAATGCTTAGACCATTGATGCTACTACTGTTATTTATTATGTTTGTTATTACAGTTGCATATGTAAGTTGGTTGATGATTGGGAGTATGAAAGAAAAGAGGAATAATGATAATTATAAGGTGATTGAAGAAGCAGAAGAGATATATAATGAATTTACAGTCTATAGAGCTATTATAGTAGTAAGAGATGAAAAGATAGAAGTTGAAGTTGATTATTATGAGATTGACAATACTATTGCTGAAATTAAAAGCAAAGACGGCAAAGTATATATAACAGATATTAAAAATGTTTTATTGATGAGTTAATAATAGTATTTATTGAAAGGAGTTGATTGTTTGAGAATAAAAACTTATACGAATATATGGCGTATAGAAGGGATTCTATATAGTATATATGATATTAAATTACCAGTTCCAGTTACTTATGCACAAATAGGATATTTAGTTTTTTCATTTCTATTTATAATTATCTTTTCTGATATTTTTCCATTATCTATTATTAATAATAAATTACTTAAACATTTTGTTATTCCAATAGGTTTTGCGTGGCTTATGTCTAAAAAAACTTTTGATGGAAAAAAGCCATATAGTTTTATTGTTTGTTATGTTAAATATTTTTTTAGAAATAAACTTACAACTAAATCAAGAGATATTAAGTTAAAGAATATTGTTGTTGATTCTGAAATTGCTATATTAAAGGATAGGAGTGGTGTTAAATATGAAATTTCCAGTTAAATTTATGGCTGATAATTTAATAATTAATCAGAAAGATGAATGTTATGCTTATTATAGCTTAAAAGATTATAATTATGGTTATTTATCAGATGATGAAAAGATTCGTATTCATAATATGCTTGATGAAATATTTACACAACATAATTCAAGTGATGTACAATTAATAGTTATAGGTTCTGAAAG
>NZ_JANKAF010000037.1:0-9516 GCF_024622765.1 Clostridium mucosae
AGGAACTCCTCTCGCTCGACTTGCATGTGTTAGGCACGCCGCCAGCGTTCGTCCTGAGCCAGGATCAAACTCTCAATAAAAAGTTTAATCTCTTCGCTCAAATTACTTTGAGTCTTAATTTTAAGACATCTAAAAGAATTGCTGGTTTATTTTACTTAACTTATTTTCTGTTCAATTTTCAAAGACCATTTTCTTCATCGCCCTCAAGCGACTTTATTATCTTATCACTTAAAGTTATCATTGTCAACATATTTTTTATTGTTTTAATGATTTCTTTAATATGTTTTGTTCCTCGCTTGGAACGAGATTAATCTTACCACTTATATTAATACTTATTTCTACAAAATACGATATTTACATCGAATTATATTACTTATACTTAATAAATCTCTTTTTTTCTAATATATAATACTATTGATACACCCGGAACATTTGTTATTATATTTCACCTATATAGTAACTATTAGATTTATTTCAATAGCTACTATATAGATTTATATATTTATTATTTCTTGTTATATTTCTATCTTAAACAACTTTTGCTCTTTGAATAGTTACAGGATAATTATTTGTACCTTTAATTATTTGACTTTCATTCACTACAGTTCCCTTATCAGCTATAACCCTATCCATTACAGCATCAGGACCAATTACTGTGTTTTGCATTATAACACAATTTTCAAGCTTTGCTCCTTTTCCAACAACTACTCTTCTACCAATTATACAGTTCTTTACTTCTCCTTCTATATATGATCCATTAGCAATTATAGAGTTTGATACTAAACTCATATCTGTATATTGTGTTGGAGGTTCATCTTGTGACTTAGTAAATATAGGCTTTTTATTATAAAATAACTCTTTGTTTATATTTTGATCTAGAATATCTAAATTAGTATCAAAATATGCTTTAATTGAATTTATACAAGATAAATATCCATCAAATTCATATGCTCCCACTTTAAACTTATTAAGATTTGAAGCTATATAGCCTTTTATTTTTCTATGAATTCCAGTTTTTATGCACTCATGAATAATATCAGTAAATAACTCCCTCTTCATAATATACATTTCCATGTTTATATTTGCGATTTTCTCTCTACCTATATTTTCACCAATGCTAATTACTCTATTATCACTGTCTATATTTAAAACTTCACATTCCAAAAACTTTTTATCTGCATTTTCTACTTCTTTATATACTATTGTTATATCATTTTTAGACTTCTTATGATATTTTAATACTTCATTATAATCTATATTACATATCATATATGATGGACTTATTAGTACATATTCTTTTCTACTTTGTTCAATGAACTCAATATTATCTATAAAGTTATGAACATCATCATAGTCAGGATCATAATCTCCAAAATTAAATACTCTAAGACCATCTTTTTTTCTATGCAAATCCCATGGTCTACCATTGGTTAGATGATTTATTAATGATCTTGATTTATTAGCTGTGAATATTCCTATTCCTTCTATTCCTGAATTAGCCATATTAGATAATACAAAATCAATAACTCTATATCTTGCAGAAAGAGGTACTGATGCCAAAGTTCTATTTCTTACTAATTCTCCCATTCTGCTTTGGTTTTCATCTAAATTTATTATTCCTAAACAATTATTCATTCTTCCAGCCCCCTTAAACATTAACTACTTCATCATCTAAACAAATCTCTTTTAACTTTATATTTGATTCATTAACTATATATTGATAAGCTCCAACAACTTCTATTGAATCTCCATTACCAATGCTACAGCCATGATTTATTATTGCATTACTTCCAACTATAGCTTTATCTATTACAACATTATCTCCAATTTCTACATTTGGCATTATCACTGAATCTCTTATCACTGTATTTTTACCAACATATACACCTTGAGATACTACGGAATTTTCTATTTTACCATTGATTATACAACCTTCTACTATTAAAGAATTTACTATCTTAGCCTCATCCCCTACATATTGAGCTGGTCTTACTTGATTTTGTGAATATATTTTCCATTCGCTATCATATAAATTCAAATCATTATCTATTTTCAATAAATCCATATTAGCTTCCCATAAGCTATCTATAGTTCCAACATCTTTCCAATATCCCTTAAATGGATATGCCATTAACTTTCTTCCTTCATTAAGCATTTTAGGTATTATATTTTTACCAAAATCATTGCTTGAAGATGGATCATTTTCGTCTTCTCTTAGGAACTTCTTTAATACTGCCCAGTTAAATATATATATTCCCATTGATGCATTAGTACTCTTTGGTTCACTAGGCTTTTCTTCAAATTCATATATTGTATTATCTTCTCTAGTATTCATTATTCCAAATCTACTAGCCTCTTCTAGCGGAACATCTATAACTGCAATTGTTGCATCTGCTCCATTTTCTTTATGGAACTCTAACATTTTATCGTAATTCATCTTATATATATGGTCACCAGAAAGTATTAAAACATATTCAGGATCATATCTATCTACATACTCTATATTTTGATAAATTGCATTAGCAGTCCCCTTATACCAATCTCCACCTTTTTCTTCTTGGTATGGTGGTAATATTGATACTCCTCCATCTCTTCTATCTAAATCCCAGGGATCCCCTATTCCTATATGGGAATTTAAATCTAATGGTTTATATTGAGTTAGTACACCTACTGTATATATGCCTGAATTCGAACAATTGCTTAAAGGAAAATCTATAATCCTATACTTTCCTCCAAACGGTACTGCAGGTTTTGCTATATTCTTAGTTAATATTCCTAATCTGGATCCTTGTCCACCAGCTAAAATCATCGCTACAATTTCTTTTTTTCCCATATTCTCTTCCCTCTCTCCTATACTCATATCTTAGTCTTTTAAAATTTATTTATTATCATTGCTAGAAATTACTTCATTATATAATTCAATATATTCTTTCGCAGATTTTTCCCAACTATTATCTGCACTCATAGCTTGTCTAACAATGCTATTCCATTTATTTTTGTCTTTATAAATACTTAGGGCATATTTTGTTGTATTAAGAAGCTCATCAAATCTATAATTCTTAAATCCAAATCCATTGCCTGTTTCATCATACTCATTATAAGGAATTACTGTATCTTTTAGACCCCCAGTTTCTCTAACTATAGGGACACTTCCATATCTAAGTGCAATTAATTGTCCAAGTCCACAAGGTTCAAATAATGACGGCATTAAAAACATATCTGATGCAGCATAAATCTTATGTGCTAATTCATTACTAAATTTTATATTTGAACTAACCTTTTTAGGATGTCTACTTTGGAAGCTTTTAAAACTTTCTTCATACATATAATCTCCAGTACCTAATATCACAACTTGAACATCTTCCTTAAGTAATTCTTCTAATATATTAATTATTAGATCACAACCCTTTTGATGCGTTAATCTAGATACTAATCCAATCATTGGAACATCCTTATTTACTGGTAACCCTAATTCTTTTTGTAAATCTTCTTTATTAATTTTTTTATTTTCAAAATCATTAGCACTATAAGTAGAATATATATACTTATCCTCTTCTGGGTTATATTCTTTATAATCTATACCATTTACTATTCCTTGTAATGCAGAACCCCTATATCTAAGTAATCCATCTAACTGTTCTCCATACTCTGGAGTCTTAATTTCTTCTGCATAACTCTTACTTACTGTAGAAACTTTATCTGCATAATTAATTCCACCCTTTAAGAAACTAACAGCCCCATAATGCTCTAAGCTTCCATTGTTAAATGCTTCATAGTCATATCCAAATAACTCTGGTAAAACTTGTGGATTAAACATACCTTTAAAGAATAAATTGTGAATTGAAAGTACTGTTTTCATATTTTTAAATTTTTCTTCTTTGCTATACTCCAATTTAAGTAACACTGGCACCATTCCAGTTTGCCAATCATTACAATGTAATATATCAGGTACCCAATCTATATGCTTTACAAATTCTAAAACTGCTCTATCAAAAAAAGCAAATTTTTCTCCATCATCATAATATCCGTACAATCCATCTCTCTTAAAGTAATACTCATTGTCTAAAAGATAAAACTTAACTCCATCATGTTCATATTCTAAGATTCCACAATATTGACTTCTCCATCCTACATTTACAGTAAAATTATCAATATACTTTAAGTCTTCCTTTATTTCTTTTTTTATATCTCTATAATTAGGAATCAGAACTCTTACATCTGCGCCTAATTCCTTTAATGCAACTGGTAAAGCACCAATAACATCTCCCAATCCACCAGTTTTAATAAAAGGATGTGCTTCTGACGCTACTATCAAAATATTCAATTTTATATCCCCCCACTCAATCTTATGTTATTTTTTAATTTTCTATTATCTCTTTGCTTTCTATAGTATTTGTTTCAGGTTCCTTAATAAGCTTATTAACAGACCATACAGAAACAGCCATAGGCGGTACTTTTAACGTAATAGAGTATGGCTTGTTATGATATTGTATTTTCTCTGATAATATAGCATCCTCATTTAATTGATTAGACCCTCCAAATTCCTTTTTATCAGAATTAAATATCTCGCTATATTCTGCATTATAAGGTACTCCAATTCTGAAATCATGATAAACAACAGGAGTAAAGTTGAAAACAAATATTAATGTATCTTTAGCTTTATTTCCCTTTCTTATGAATGCAAATATACTTTGATTAGCATTATCCGCATCTATCCACTCAAATCCATTAACATCATAGTCTAATTCCCAAAGAGCATTATGTTCTTTATAAAAACTATTTAGACTTTTACAATAATCCTGAGTTAATTTATGCATTTCAAAATTATCAATTAACTTCCACTCTAACTGTTCATACTCTCTCCATTCTATAAATTGAGCAAACTCGTATCCCATGAATGTTAATTTCTTCCCTGGATGCCCCATCATATAGGCTAAATATAACCTTAATCCAGCAAACTTATTCCAATAATCGCCCCACATTTTATCTACTAAGGACTTTTTACCATGAACAACTTCATCATGTGATATTGGTAGTATAAAGTTTTCTGAGTAGTTGTACATCATGGAAAAAGTCATATTATTATGATGATATTTTCTATATACAGGATCCATTTCTACATACTCTAAAGTATCATTCATCCATCCCATATTCCATTTAAAATTAAAACCTAATCCACCATTTTCAATCGGCATACATACATTTGGCCATGATGTTGATTCTTCTGCAACCATAAGAACATTTTTAAACTCACCAAATACAGCTGTATTTAACTCTTTTAAAAACTCTATCCCTTCTAAACAGCCATCTCCACCAAATTTATTTGGCCTCCATTCACCCTCATTTCTTCCATAATTCAGGTAAAGCATATTAGATACAGCATCTACCCTCAATCCATCTATATGAAACTCTCTCATCCAAAATAGTGCATTAGAAATTAAAAAGCTCTTTACTTCTGGTCTACCTAAATCAAAATTAGCTGTACCCCATCCTTTATTTTCAGCCTTCCAGCCTTCTTGATATTCATAAGTTGGGCTACCATCAAAGTGATATAATCCATGCTCGTCCTTACAAAAATGTCCTGGTACCCAATCAAGGATAACCCCTATATCATTTTTATGAAGTATATTTACTAATTCTTTTAAATCCTCTGGATTACCATATCTACTTGTAACGGAATAGTAACCTATTCCTTGATATCCCCACGAAGCATCTAATGGATGTTCTACTAATGGCATAAATTCTACATGAGTATATCCCATTTCAATTAAATACTTAGGTAGCTCATCACATAATTCTTTATATGTAAGAAATTCGCCATCCTTAGTTTTCCATGATCCTAAATGCATCTCATAAATATTTATTGGAGATTTTAGTATATCCGTTTTTTCTCTTTTATTTGTCCATTTCTTATCTGACCATCTAAACTTACATTCATCTTTAACTATTGATGCAGTATTAGGTCTAAGCTCTGAAAAGGTTGCATAAGGATCTGCTTTATATACTCCCTTTAAGCTATTCTTATTTATAATATAGTACTTATATTTAGTTCCTTCCTTTAAGCCTGGAATAAATATTGACCATACTCCTCTTTTATTAACCTTCTCCATTTTAAACTCTTCTTCCGGTTTAAAATCACAAAAGTCTCCTACAACATAGATTTCACTTGCATTCGGTGCCCAAGTTGTAAATCTTACTCCCTTTTTCCTTTTTTCACTTACTAAATGAGCTCCCATAAATCTATAACTACTATAATTTTTCCCTTTATGAAATAAATCGATGTCTATATCTACAAGTTGTCCATTTTTAACCTTACCCTTTACCACCTGTGTCATACAAATCTCTCCCTTGAACTTAACATAATTCTCATGTTGATAATTATACCATCGCGTTACATTAATTTCCATTGAATCCGTAATACGATAATCCTTAATATCCTATGTTTTTCATCATATATTTACATATGATTATTTATTAACTTTTTAAAATCTACATCAATCGACTTTTTACCATAAATTCTATAAAAATATTACAATTATATATCGAAATTTAACTATAAATATATCTTAAGACTATATTAAGGTTTTATTAAGGTTTTATATCCCTTTAAATTAAGATTTTAACTCTAAAATTATTAATAGATAACTTAAGGGAGGTAATAAATTGAAGGTTTTAGAGGTAAAAGGACTTAAAAAGAAGCTGGGCAAAAGAGAAATAATAAAGGATATCTCTTTTTCCATAGAAGAAGGAGAAATATTTGGATTCTTAGGACCAAATGGAGCTGGAAAAACAACAACTATAAGGATGTTAGTTGGACTTATAAATCCAAATGGAGGTAGCATCAGTATCTGTGGCCATGATTTAAAAAATGATACAGAAAATGCCTTAAATGAAGTTGGTGCTGTAGTTGAAAATCCTGAATTATATAAATATCTATCAGGAAGAGAAAATTTAATGCAAATTGCTAGAATTAGAAATATTCCTAAAACTCAAGTAGATGAAACTATAAAATTAGTAGGACTTGAAGATAGAATAGATGATAAAGTTAGAAAATACTCACTAGGTATGAAGCAACGCTTAGGCTTGGCTGCTTCACTTCTATCTAATCCAAAACTTCTTATTTTAGATGAGCCTACTAATGGATTAGATCCATCCGGAATATTAGATTTTAGAGAAGTAGTTAAGAAAGCTGCTAAAGAAAGAGGAATGGCTGTATTTATATCTTCACATATCCTTTCAGAAGTTCAACATCTTTGTGATAGAGTAGCATTTATTAATCATGGGACTATAAAATCAGTAGAAAATGTAATAAATGAATCTATGGAAACTGATACCGATATAATTTGCTTAAGATTATTGCAAGAAATAGATACTAACAAATTATTATCTATTGACTATATAAATTCTGCTAGAAAAACTGATGATGGAATAGAAATAATATTATTATCAAATAGAACTCCTGAATTAATTAAGTATCTTGTTAACAACAACTATGATATACAAGAGATATTTAAGATACGTAAAGGCTTAGAACAAAGATATATGGAATTAGTTGAAGGAGGAATTAGATAATGTTATTGACTCTTATAAAAAATGAATTTATTAAAATCTTTAAAAGATCTAAGACTTGGATTGTCTTTGGATTGTTTATAGTGTTTATTGGAATAACTGCTTTTGGTACATGGATTAACGATAAGCATATGAAAGAATGGACTTCTCCTGAGTATCAAATAGACCAAGCTGAAGAACAATTAGTTCATATAAGAAATGATATAAAAAGAGCTGAAGCTGATGGAGACCCACAATGGATCCAAAGTTCTAAAGAAATAGAAACTAGTCTTTTAAAGCAAATAGAAGATAATAAGGAAATACTTAAAAACGGAATCTCTGAAGATGCGTGGAAAAAACAATTAGATGAATCAATAGAAACTACTGAAAATACTATCAAACAATATGAAGAAGATGGTCTAAATGAATGGAATAAAAAATGGTATGCTGAATCAAAACAGCAATTAGATGACTTAAAATACTTAAAGAATAATAATATAAAGCCTTTACAAGGTTGGGAATACCATGCATTTAATTTTTTAAAAACTCTTAATGAATTCTTTGGCTTAGGAGTATTAATAGCAGGAATTGCTGTATTTATGAGTGATATGGTTTCAGGCGAATGTACTCCAGCAACATTAAAATTCTTACTTGTGCAACCAGTTAAAAGAGGAAAAATTTTATTGTCTAAATTTATTGTTTCAGTTATTACAGTATTATCATTAATATTAATACCTCAATTAGTTGGTATGACGGTTGTTAATATGACAAGTGATGTTAATGCATCAGATTATCCTGTTAGAATTGAACAAAAGTATGAAAAAGTGTTTGATCAATCTTCAGGAGAAATGTTAATGCAACAAGTTCCCGATACTTCTAAAATGGTTACTAATACCGAAAGTGCTATAAGAACATTAGGCTTTCAATCACTATTTATTTTATCAGCTTGTTCAGTTATTTTTATGATATCTACTATATTTAAAAGTAGTATGACATCAATGGCTGTTTCAGTAATATCAACTATATTCTTGGCAATAGGAACTCAAGCAATTAGTTCCCTAAGAGATATTAGTCATATACTTTTTACAACTTATGCCGATGCTGGTAGTTTAGTAAATTCCAAGTTAGCATTAATGTATCAAAACCCTAAATTAACAACAACTAACGGAATAATATGTATGATTATAACTGCAATAATAGCGTATGTGATAGCACATATTAACTTTACTAAAAAAGATATTTTAATATAGTAAATCTAAGTATAAAAAAATCATAATATAGATTGTAATATAGATTGTAATATAGAAGCATAAAGGGGCTCGCGTTTCGCGAGCCCCTTTATGCTTTATTAATCTTACTACTATAACAACATTCTAATATTAAAATATACGTTATAGAAATAATTTTAATATATTTTTTAGTAAAGAAAATATTTATAAAACATGTTAAAACAATACCACTTTATATAAGTTTGTAATTAAAGCTAAAAGTTATAAATAGATTATTAAGTAGATATTTCTTCAAATTTCATATTACTACTATCTTCGCTTTACTTGTCCTCTGTTAACTAATAATATAGTCCACAACTAACAAATTATTATCCACAAATATATCTAGTTATCAACATTAATTACTTTATTATTTCTTTACACTGTTGATAACTTTTCATATATATAATAAAACTTTATATAATTTTCTATAGATCTCTAACATCTCTATCTATATTTATCCCCATCTCTAGATCTTAATCTTTAAATCTTTAATTAAACATACTTTCATAACGAATAAGACCTACATAAAATAAAAAAGACTTAAGAATTTATTCTTAAGTCTTTTTAATGACCTGGCAACGTTCTACTCTCCCACACAGTCTCCCATGCAGTACCATCGACGCTGTAGAGCTTAACTTTCCTGTTCGGAATGGAAAGGAGTGTTTCCTCTACGCCATCATCACCAGATTTCAGAGTG
>NZ_JANKAF010000038.1:0-8975 GCF_024622765.1 Clostridium mucosae
AATACTAATTGTTGATTAGTATTGTATAAACTGAATAGTTTCATGATTTAAGTTTATGCAAAAAAGGTGGATTCTATTGAATCCACCTTTTCCCATTTATTCGGCTAGTTGCTTTTGCAACAGCCCCCTTTTTATATATTTCCTAAAGTACGTTTCAAAAATTCACGTGTACGTTCTTTTGTTGGATTATTAAATATTTGTTCTGGAGTTCCTTCTTCTTCTATAATACCATTATTCATAAATACTACACGATCAGCTACTTCTTTAGCAAATCCCATTTCATGTGTTACGACTAACATTGTAAGACCTGTTTCAGCAAGTTCTTTCATAACCTTAAGAACTTCTCCTACCATTTCTGGATCAAGAGCTGATGTTGGCTCATCGAAAAGAATAACATCTTGTTCCATTGATAATGCTCTTGCAATTGCAACACGTTGCTTTTGTCCTCCCGATAATTGCTTCGGTTTAGCATTTACATAATTCTGCATACCAACAACCTCTAAATATTTCATAGCAACTTTTTCAGCTTCTTCCCTTGATCTATTTAATACCTTCATTTGTCCAACTACACAGTTACTCAATACATTATGATTGTTAAATAAGTTAAACTGCTGAAAAACCATTCCTAATTTAGTTCTATATTTATATATATTATGATTATCGTCTAAAATATTTTCTCCATTATATATTATTTCACCCGCAGTTGGTTTTTCTAAAAGGTTTATGCAACGCAACAATGTTGACTTTCCTGATCCAGAAGACCCTATTAAGCAAACAACTTCGCCCTTATCTACTGAAAAATTAATATCCTTTAATACTTCATGAGATCCAAAAGATTTATTCAAATGTTTTATATCAATTACTTTATCCATAACGTCTCCTCCATTATCCCACTACATTACCTTTTGATTTACGTAACATATCTTCAGGTCTTTCTACTTGCATTTGATTTCCTGCCATAATGTAATTATCTGGTCCATCTAACTTTCTTTCTATTGCTCTTAATATTCTAGTTACTGTATAAGTCATTATGAAATAAATAAAACCTGCAACAAAGAAAGATTCAAAATATCTAAAATTATTTCCCGCAATTGATTTAGTTTGGAAAAATAACTCAGAAACAGAAATTACATTAAGAACTGATGTATCTTTTATATTAATTACAAATTCATTTCCTGTTGCTGGTAAAATATTACGAATTACTTGTGGTAATACTACATTAATCATCGTTTGAGAATGAGTCATTCCAATAGCTTGAGCTGCTTCAAATTGTCCCTTATCTATTGATACTATACCACCTCTTACTATTTCTGACATATATGCACCTGTATTAATAGATACTATAAATAATGCTGCTACTATTTTATTTATATCTATTCCTAAAAATTGTGCAGACCCATAATAAATTACCATAGCTTGTACAATCATAGGCGTTCCTCTAAAGAATTCTATATAAATAGAAAGAATTATATTTATGATTTTAAGAAATACTTTTTTTATACCTCTCTCTGGAATAGGAATTGTTCTTATAACACCAACAAGTAGACCTATTAAAGTTCCTATTAAGGTTCCTATTATAGAAATTAAAAGTGTCATACCTGCCCCTCGTAAGAACATTGGTAAATTATCTTGAAGTATTTTTATTATCCATTCAATACTCATTTCAATCCTCCTAAAATAAAAGCAAGTTATAAGTTTAGGATGGGTTATAAAATATAATAACCCATTCTATAAAATTTATTGAGCTGCTGGTTGATTTTTAACAGCATCCCCCATTATATTTACTTGCTCTTCTTCTGATATTCCTGATAAAATTTCATTTACTTTTTGTGTTAAATCACTGTTCTTTTTGATACCTACTGCTGTTTGTGTATCCTCTGGATTAGTGACAAAACCATCTTGAAGTTCAATCATTTTAAAGTTTCTATTTGCTGATTGAGCACTTACAGCCTCTGGCTTTTCAGATACATATGCATCAATAACACCTGATTCAAGAGCCACTCTCATAGCTGGAAAATTATCCATAGCTTCTTGTTTTTTTACACCTTTAATTTGATCTATTACTGAATAATGGAATGTATTTAATTGAGCTGTAACCTTTGCTCCATTAAAATCTGCTAAAGTTTTAGCATTTTCATACTGCCCACCATTCTTAACAACTAGAACTAATTGTGATTGATAATAATTATTTGAAAAATCAATAGTTTCTCTACGTTCTGCTGTAGGAGACATACCTGCTATTATTGCATCTATTTTCCCTGAAGTTAATGCAGGTACTAGCCCGTCCCATTCAGTTTTAACAATTACTAACTCTTTACCTAATCCTTCTGCTATTTTCTTTGCAATTTCAACATCATATCCACCTGCATACTCTGAACTTCCTTCTATTTTCACTGCTCCATTTGAATCATCCATTTGTGTCCAGTTAAATGGTGGATATCCAGCCTCCATACCTACCCTAAATACATTTTCATTTTTTTCTGACTTTCCTGAGCCACAACCTGTTAGTATTAGCATTGCTACTAATGATAGTGAAATTAATAATGATAGTTTTTTCTTCATAGTAAATCCTCTCCTTTTTTTTATAATAAAAAAACCAACCCTAAATTCTTGGGTTGGTGCTATCTTAAATATTCAGATAAGATTCTATAAAAAAATAACTGAGCAAAGCTCAGGTTTAATCTTACAGATAACCTAATCCTCATCTTTCCCATTTGAGATAGCACAACTTAATAAACCGGGACGTTTATTAAGACAGTCCTGCAGTTCTTAACTGCAGACCCAGCAAGCAATATCGAGAAATATTACAAGCTTCGGCAAAATTTCCTTCTCCATAGTTTCATAGCATTCTCAAGCTCCACTAAAGACTGTTAAATTTTGCGCCTCTACCTCACATATAAAAGTGAGGCATTTATTAAATTATTTATAGTCTATACCTTTTTGTTTTAGCTGTCAATATATACTTCGCAATTTTTCTAAATATTATAAAAATTACTATAAATGACACGATACAAAATCTCTATCTCCAGAGGACTAGTTATAATTCTACAGTTTCCTCTGATTTTTATGCAAAATCATATTTTTTTTAATGAGGCATAAAATCCCACTACACTTTAATAGGCGTTCTCGCCAAAGCCTACTATTAAGCCTACTATTGTTTTGATAAAAAATAATACTCTACAGAACAGACTTTTCTACAGTCTATTCTATAGAGCATTTTTTACTTTTAAACAACTTAACTTTCTTATAAATATATTATTGTTATCTAATTAAATTGTTTAATTTAATCTTTCTCCAGCTTCTATTAACACAGTATCTTTAAACATAAAAACACTTTGAACAAACAAGAATATTCCTGTGATTATAAGTAAGCATTCTATTTTTATAACATCTGCTAAAGGCCCAAATATAATCATACCAGCTGGCATCATAATACTTGAAATCATTCCAAATACTCCAAAAACTCTTCCTTGAAAATCCGGTTCTACCTTTTCTTGTAATAAAACTGTTGATGGCGTATTAAAAATAGGCATAGCCACTCCCACAATAGCCATAATAGCTAAATATAGCCAAAATATTGGAATAACACCTAAAAGAAATGTACCAAGTCCTATAATACCAGTGGATAAAATCATAGTATATACTCTATTCTTGAATCCTCCCCAAGATGCCATAATTATGCCACCAACCATCATTCCTACTGAGAATGTAATTTCTATAGCTGTTAGTCTCCAAATATCATTTCCAAAACTACGAGTTACTTGTAATGGCGTTAAAAAAGAAATTGGTGCTGCTAAAATAAAGAAAATAGTACAAAATAAGAAGAACTTTTTTACATAGCTATGGTTCTTAATGTATTTAACACCTGCTTTCATATCATCAAAATAGCTATTATGCTGCGCTTCCAAAGCTTTAGAATGAGCTTTCACCTTAAGGAAAATTAACAATGTAAAAACAGCTATCATTGCAGTTATAACATCTATAAAGAATATTGTTTCAATTGTAGCTATACTCAATAATGCTCCACTAAGCATAGGACATATTAGCATTGTTAATGATTGTATACTACTATTTATTCCATTTATTTTACTAAGCTTATTTTCTGGTACAATTTGTGGTATAAAGGATCCAACTGCCGGTGTTTGAACTCCTGTTCCTAATGATCTTATAGCTAAAACTAAAATAACATCCAAGGAGCATCATAACCTAGAAGAAATATTATAGCTAAAATTAATGTAGATATTGCTATCAAAGAATCTGATATAACTATTAACATTTTTCGATTGTATCTATCAGCCCATACTCCTGCAAATGGAGAAATAAAAAAGGAAGGTAAAAATCCGCATATAATAGATATTGTCATCATATCTCCTGATTGTGTTGTTAAAGTAATATACCAAGTAATAGCGTATTGAACAAGCATTGAACCAAATAAAGATATAGTTTGGCTTGTTAGAAAAAGTATTGAATTTTTCTTCCAATCATTTTGTATACTTGTAATCGTCATATTTATCACCTCTTCATGTTTAAATTAAACAAAAAGCCCTTCCAAACTATCAATTTGGAGGGGCATACCATTACCACATAATATCATATTAAATACAGTATTGTTATACAAGCTTATAAGTATAATCTGTACTTTATATAAGGTAATATAATGCTTTTTAATCCCATCCAAACTAAATTAGCAGTTTTATACAACACTAAAACTCACACCTTTTATTCAGAAGATGCTCACCATTTTATTTGTATTGATTTTAACTTATTGAATAAGACTAAATTAACATTTTATATAATCACCTCATATTTTAGATTGGCTTAATTATATATTCAAAATAAAGTTGTGTCAATAAAATATCTATATAAAATTAACTATTTACTAGATAATTAAAAAAGTTTATCATAACCTTACTTAAATGCAACGACAATACTTACAAATCGAGCTATACTATATTTAAATTCCTTATTTATCAAAGTGTTAAAATATAAATTTTGACAAATACTATTTAATGATAGCTCAAGTAAGGAGGAAAAATCATGGCAGAAATAACAGGAGTAGTTAAATGGTTTGATTACGAAAGAGGTTATGGCTTTATATCATGCAATCAAGGTGATGATGTGTTTGTGCATCATTCTCAAATCAAAGAAAAAGGTTCTGAAAAGTCTTTACATGAAGGCGAGAATGTAATCTTTGATATTAAAGAAAATGAAAAAGGTCCCATGGCTGTAAATGTTCAAAAATTATGATTTATAAAAAGCATCTCGTTAGAGATGCTTTTTAAGTATACTTTTATACATTAAATTAATTAAACTGTTTTTTAACTTAGAGTTCTACTGTTAATTCCTGATCTATATTACCCTTTTTAGTAAGTGTTCTACTCTTCTTTTTATTCTTTATAAATAATGACATAATTAAAGAAATTACTGTAATAGCTATAACAAAAATAAATGTAGTATTAGCACCCTTCAGTGAGGCATCAAGCATCTCTGATTTATATAATGCTACATTTGTTGTAGCAAGGGCATTATCTGGTGCATTAGAAGTAGTAACATTAGACATTATAGTTATGAGTACTGCAGTTCCAAGAGATCCTGCCACTTGTTTTGCCATATTAACCACAGCAGAAGCATGTGCTAATAGCTTATTTGATAAATCATTCACTCCAGCTGTTTGCATAGGCATTATAACAAGTGCGATTCCAATACATCTAATTGTATATAGCATAGCAATAATTATAACATGTGTATCTCTATGTAACCTTGCAAATGGGAAAGAAGCAATAATAAGTAAAACAATGCCTGGTATAGCTAATTTCTTTACACCATACTTATCAAATAAACGCCCAGATATAAGCATGGTTACCGCCATTAGGAGTGCCCCTGGTAAAAGTGTTAGTCCACTTGTAAAAGCTGATTTTCCAAGTATATTTTGCAGAAAAATCGGCAATACAATACTTGCTCCCACTGATGCAATATTTAAAATACTTCCTATTACAGTTGTTAAGGTAAATGTAGTTGATTTAAAAACACGCATTTCAAGCATCGGATGCTCCATAGCTAACTGACGCCATATAAATGAAGCACTTATAATTATTCCTACAATTATAGTTGTAAGAACAGTAATATCACCCCAACCTTTATTCCCTGCATTGCTAAAGCCATAAAGTACCAATCCAAATCCAAATGTTGATAGAAGGATAGAAAGAAAATCTATCTTAGGATTTTTTAATGGTATAACATCCTTCATAAAAAAAGATGTAAAAATTATATCTAATGCTACTAAAGGTATTAGAATATAAAATAAATAATGCCAGTTCCACATATCAATTATTATTCCAGATAAAGTCGGACCTATAGCTGGGGCAAAACATATAACAAGACCATACATCCCCATTGCTGAACCCCTTTTTTCAGGAGGAAATACCATAAGAAGAGCAGTATTTGCCAAAGGTGATATTATTCCTGCTCCAGCCGCTTGAACTATTCTTCCAATAAGAAGTATTGTAAAATTTGGAGATATAGCGCATATAACTGTCCCAATCCCAAACATCGCCATAGAAAACATAAATAGCTTCCTAGTTGATATTTTCTCTAGCAGCAATGCTGTCAAAGGTATCATTATAGCATTAACAAGCATAAATGCAGTTGTCAGCCACTGTGCAGTACTTGCATTTATATTAAAATACTTCATTATCTGAGGTAATGCAGTAGACAATAATGTCTGGTTTAGTATTGTAACAAATGATCCAATCATTATTGCAATTATAAGTAATGTTTTATTATACTCTTTTCCATATATATCTTTATTAACAGGTTTTTCTTTTGAATCTCTTTCTTTCATTAGTTCATCATCCTATCTAAATTAAAGTCTTCCTCTAAAAAATTAAGTTCCTTGTTCTCATATAAATTCCTTACCCATTCACACCACTGAAGATTTAATTTAGCTACATTTAAATTTCTTTGAGTTAAAATATAAGCTCCAAATAATGATGATTTTGCTGTTTCAGGATTCTCTTTGAATTTGAGTTTTATTTTTTCTATGGATTCTTTACTTTGTTCTATTCTTTTATTAACTTTTGTCTCAAGTTCATTAAGAAGCTTTTCTACTGCCTCTTCATCCATAAACTTTATACAATATAATTTTAGAGTCATTTCATCTCTAGTAACTTCTTCATTGGTTTCAGATATAAACCAATCATGTAAAAGTTCGTTACCCTTAACTGTAAGATTATATATCTTTTTATCAGGCTTTCCACTTTGTTTCTTTAATGTTAACTGAATATACCCCTCCTCTTCCAATTTAGAAAGTATTGGATATATAGCACTATGAGTAGAACGCCAAAACTTATTTAGTTTTTGTGTTAAATCATATCCGCTCATTGGCTCAGTTGATAATAAGCTTAGAAGTCCATAAGACAATTTATTCATGATATCATCTCCTATGTACATAAATAATTAAATACTTATATTATATAAATCAAAATACTTATATCCCTATATTTTTCTATAGCAGATTATAATAAAATCTTTAGTTATATATAATATTAACTTTAGTTATCTCAATTATTTAGGTATAAATAATATGTCAACAGTGACATATAAATCGCATATTATATATACTATATAAACTTTAACCATATGTCAATAGTGACATTTTAGATAAACATTTAATTATATAATAAAAATCCCCCAAATCATTAGTTTGGGGGAGCATAAAATACAATTGAATATTTAGTTAAAACCTTTTAAAATATTTGATATTAACCTATTTCTTCTCTATAAGCGCAACACATTCAACATGTGAAGTTTGTATAATTATAACTTTATCTAAAAATATTTTAATATAAATTTAGTTTTTTAATATGTTAAACCCTTATATTAAAAGAAAGTATACTATATTTTAAATTATCTTAATTTATTTGAATAGATTATTAATTTTGCACATTGTCGGCATATTGTAGGCAAATATAAATATGCCGACTTATTCAGATTAATACTATAAAATCTTAGATGATTTTCTATGTATATTAAAATACTTTTATGGAATACTAATTGATGTAAAGACCTTTTAGATCATTTTATTATTTTTAACATTATCTTCGGCAACATACTTAATTGTATGTTGCTTTTCATTATGTTTACATGAAAATAGCCCCCAGTAAAAGCCGAGTGCTACGTGATAAAATTATAGATATTAATATTTCTGTAATACTTATTAATAATTGATGTCTATATATTAACTTATTGTTGAAATTATGTATGAGTAATATTAAATCAATATAGATCATTATTGCTTTATAATTAGTTAATAAATATTACAACTTAATTATAACCAAATTTCCTACTTCTTGAAATAATCTTTAGCATACTTATAATATTGTTTCACGACTTCAATATACGAAAATAGCACCCAGTATAAACCGAGTGCTATTCCCGAAATATTTTCTACTTTATATATTTAATTAGATTTCTTTTACCTAAATTATACCAATTCCCATTCATTTCTAAAATACTATTTAACGTATTTTTCTTACCTTCTCACGAATTAATATTAATTGACTTTCTGAATAAATTTTATGTATAATATGCTCTCTTTTAGATAATACTATATATTGCTAGAATGTATAAGTATATTTTTTACTATTTTCTTCTTTATCGATAGCATTCATAATTTGTATGTTGCCGATTTTCGTTTTATTACTATCTAAATGGAAAAGCACCTAGAGTAATCTAGGTGCTTTTAATGGTAATTAACAATAAGAAATAACAGTACTTCTTATGATTAAAGAGTTATATACATAATAATCTTATTATTATTTTAAATCAATCCTATTTACGTATTATTTTTCTATTTTTAGGTAATAATTTACTAATTCTATTTAAATCTCTTTTCTTTTGTTATGATTCTGATTCAGTAATATTATTAAAATAGATTAAAATAAAAAGGCGAGTAAGTAAGATTTCCCCTACCTACT
>NZ_JANKAF010000039.1:0-8371 GCF_024622765.1 Clostridium mucosae
AACAAAATAAATATTTAACCAGATATTTCATAGTATGTTTTTATTATAACCCCTAAAATATCAATTTTAAAATGCAAAAAAAGAGGTTGCTACAAAATGATTAAAAATCATTTTGCAACAGCCCCTTCATATTTTTTTATATATAAAAAAATTTTGAATAAAAATATTATTTAAGACAATAATTAATAGATAGAACTAGCAAAGGAGGAATATAAATGAAGGTTAATAAGGAAGAATACATGAGTGAATGTATAAGTTGTAGTGGAACAGGTAAAATAAAATGCGATTGTGGAACAGAAGAATTACCTAATTCTCGATGTATTACCTGTAATGGTGAGGGAAGTTTTATATGTCCTGTTTGTGATGGAGAAGGAAAATTTTAATTATAAGGAAATTACCAATAATTAGTTGCAATTTATTTAATTATAAAAATGTTTTAAATACTATATTTTATAGATAGGAGTAGCCTATCTTTTTTTTATAATTTATCATTATAAAATAACTAAAATATAATTATAAAAGATAAATATATTAGATCCATGCATCATAGACAATTGTAATATAAATAACACAAATTATAATATTATAATATTATATAATGTAGTAATATTATAAAAGAGGTTTTTATGGCTATATATTTAAAAAACTTAAAGAGAAATGAAGTGAATAAACATGGACAGAGAGAAGTTATAATGACTATAGTTGGTGATGTAAAAGGAAGTAGAGATACAGATATTATTTACTTAGTTGGCAATAAGAGAGGGCTTGGGAAAAATACGATTTACCATAATATGCAAATTATAATTTCTGACGGAGAAAGTGGAAAGATAACAACTATAGATTTAAGGGGAATAGAAGGATATAATCCTAGAATAGTATTAGAGCATTTTAAAAATATAAAAGATAATGAAATATTATTTATAATAGAAGACATAGGAAATAATGGATATATAACCGCTAATATGTATCATCTAGATGGAGATAAAGATATAAAGATTTTTGATACAAATTATTATAATCAACTTGATTCATATCAAGTTATATATCAAGATAACTATACTGTGGATGTAATAGATATAGATAAGGGAATGACCTATTCCATAGATATAAGTAGAAGAGATAAAGATTACTTAAGTGGTTTATATAACAATAATGGTACTTTAAAGAAAAAAATAATAGGAAAAGTTTTAGCTTTATCTGGAATAAGTCCGATAGATTTACTAAGAAGGGGAGTATACGATCTTTTGGTTACACAAAAAATTATAGGAACTAATGAAAAAGATATTCTTGGGGTAATGAGCAATGTTTTAACTTTTGAAGGTATTACTTTTACTAGGGTAGATTCTTTTGTAGGAATACTAGGTGAAAAGACACCAAATTTGTTAGTTAGGGCAAAGGATGAATTAAATAAAGATTACTTAGATTTTTCAAAGGTTGAATTCATAGAATCAGAAGTAGTTAAAGATGAAGCTATAGAAAGGATAATCGAAAAAGAATTTTCATTAAATCCAGATGAGGATAAGGTAAATTACTTATATAATAAAGTAAAATTAAAAGATGATGATAGTTATCAAATTTTAGTTTATTTAGAAGGACCTAAATTTTGTACTGAAAGAGGTGCAACTTTAGTTATATTAGAGGAGAAAGATAATGAATATAATGTTTTATCAAAGATAAGTAATGCTACAAATCCAATTATAATATCTGAAAATAAAACAAATGGATATAGAGATTTAGTAGTAAAGTTACTAAATAGTAATGGAGATGATTTTAGGTTATTAAAGTTTAATGGTAATGCATATCCTTTAGATCCAATTAAGGAAGAAAGATTAAAGAGAGGAAGTAAAGTTAGAGGAATAGCAGCGATTTCTGATGATTTATTTTATACTAGAGGAATTGAATATAAGTAGAATAAAGAATCCCTATAGAGTATTAAAATTATTACTCTATAGGGTATAATTATAGTTAAGAAATATTAAATAATTTATTTTAAATTATTTAAAATCATAAGTTTTATTTTGTTAATTCAAATGTATTATCTAAGTTAACCTTAAATATATCTCCATCTTTCATTGAAATATGTCCAGAAGTATAAGGTTTTCCGTCTAAAGTTATGATTTTACTTGAGTTACATTAAAATAATCACCAAATGTATTGCAAATAGCAGTTAAAGTGCTAGATTCAGGACCAGAACCTAAGTTTTGAGCTTCAACAAAATTAGATGAAAAATCTAGTTTTATAATATCATTAGTACTATCAACTTCAGCCGAGTTTAAGGAAATATCACTATTTAAAGAAGCTGCAATTTCTTCACTTGGAGCTTTCTTTAATTCTTTAACTAAAGCAGTTGCTACAGCCTTATCTTTAATTTCAATAGTTTTACTTATGTAAACTATTTTATCAGTAACAACGTCATAATAATAAATATTTGCATTATCAGTTATTGTTTCATTAGAATTACTAATATCATTTTGAGTATTATCATTAATATTATCTTCTTCATCGATTATAGTAGCTTCATTATTACTAATATTAGATGCTGTATTATTTTTGTTACTATTTGCTTCTGCTCCACAAGAAATCATTGAAAAAGGGATAGATAATGATATTAATATTGCTAAAATTCTTTTTTTCATTTATTAACCTCCTTAAAAATATATTTTTCAATTACAATTACCTAATTAAAATTAAAAGGATATTAATTAGGTAATGCACTTCTTTAAATAAAATAGTAAAATTGAAATATATATTGTTTAATAATTTATATAATCATATTATAGCATAATTGAAAAGTTATTACAAATTTACATAAATTTACTTATATTAACTTCTAAAACATACTATTATTTGAAAAAAGTAATTAAATATCATATAATATAAAACATCGGTTTAAATCATCAATTGGAGTATGTTATTTAAGTATAATGGGCTTTATAATATTCCAAATAACATAATAGAAAAAGGAGAAAATAAGTAATGCAAAAAACATCTGAAGTAAGTAATGATAGATATTTAGAAGTAATGAGTTTTATAGAAGAGGTTTGTAAAAAAAACTTAAATGAAGAATATTTGTTTCTTGCAGAGAGCTTATGTAAAGAAATATCTGAATTAAAAGAAGTTAATTTAAATAAAGGAAAAGCAAATTCATGGGCATGCGGAATTGTACATGCTTTGGGGTTAAAAAATGGATTATTCACAAATAAGACAGGCATAAATATTAAAGCAGGGGATTTATATAAATTATTTGAGGTAAGTAGTAGTACAGGTCTTTCAAAATCAAGAGAAGTAAGAGCGTTAATAGATTTAGAAGATGATAAATGGTTAATAACGTGTAATAAAGGCGATTCTTTAGATAATTCGAAAATTGCGGATAATGAGATAGATTTGGAAGAAGAACAAAAGGAAAAGATAGAGAAAGAAACATTAGATGAGGTTTGCGTTTCAAAAGTAGAAGCTGAGATTATAGAAGATGAGGATTTAAAAAAGGCTAATAAGATAGCTAATGAGGCATGGAATCAAAAAAATTATAAGAAAAAAGCTAAATTAGCTAAAGAAGCATTAAAAATAAGTGAAAAATGTGCGGAAGCTTATATAATATTATCTTATAACAATTCGTTAAGAATAAATGAACAAAAGGCCTTAGTATTAAAAGCATTAGAAGTTGCTCAAAATGCTATAGGTGAAGAAAATATAGATAAGTATATAGGGAAATTCTTAGATTCAGAAGTTACAAGACCATACTATAGCGCCAAATATAGACTTGGAAATTTATTATGGAGTATAAATGAAAAGTTAGAAGCAATAAAAGAGTTTAATGATTTAATAAATCTAGATCCGGAAGATAGATTATTAATAAGAGGGGTATTGCTTTCATGGTTAATTACAGAGAATTTAGATGATGAAGTTTTAAATGTATTAAATAAATATAAAAATGATTACTTACCATCTACAAAATTCTCAAAAGCCCTTTATTTATTTAAAGTAGGAAAATTAGAGGAAGCAGAAAGAGCTTTAAGAATTGCAAATGCTTCTAATCTATTTGTTATAGATTATATAATCAAGCAAAAAAGAATTCCTAAAAATCCACCTGAACTTAAAAGTTTAGGGACTGAAGAAGATGCAGTCTACTATATGAAAAATGCAGAAACTGCTTGGGATTCAGTAAATGGAGCAAGAAGCTGGGTAAAGGAATTAAAAAATATATTATAGAAATAGACTATTGTGTATTGCAACGATAAAGTTAGTTATTACACAATAGTTTTTTTAACGAGAAAAAATCGACTAAAATAGATAAAAAATAACAAAATAATGAGATTGATATGTAAATATAAAAAATATATAATTTAGAAATAAATTATATGGATGGTGAAATATGGACATAACAATAATAATAAGTATTATATTTTCTTTTGCTTGTATTATATTAGGATTTATTTTAGAAGGAGGAGCATTAGGAGCTTTATATCAATTCACAGCATTATTAATAGTTGTTGGTGGAACAATAGGAGCAGTTGGGGTTGCTTTTCCAGGAAAAACTTTAAAAAGATTTCCTAAGGTTTTTAGCATTGCATTTAAGAAAAGAAATAGTAACCTTATAGAAAATGTAGAATTCTTCAAGGAAATTACAGTAAAAACAAGAAAAAATGGATTATTAAGTTTGGAAGCAGATTTAAATAATACAGAAACAGATACTTTTATAAAAAAAGGCCTGCAAATGATAGTAGATGGAGTTGATCCAGAGATCATGAAAGGATCATTAGAAACAAGACTAGAACAAATTTCAGAAAGGCATCATCAAGGAATTTCTATTTTTGAGGCGGCTGGTGGTTATGCACCAACAATGGGGATTATAGGAACAGTTATGGGGCTTGTTCAAGTTTTAGGTAATTTAGATGATCCAAGTACTTTAGGCCCTAAAATAGCTGTAGCTTTTATTGCAACTCTTTATGGTATAGGAACTGCTAATTTAATTTGGTTGCCTATAGCAAATAAACTAAAAATTTTAAATAGTGAAGAAATAATTGAAAAAGAGATGTGTATTGAGGCTTTATTATTGGTACAAGCTGGTGCTAGTCCAAGTTCTATAATAAGTAAATTAGAAGGATTTTTAACTGAAGAGGACTTAAAGAAGCTTGAATCAAGTGAGGGAAAATAGATGAAAAAGAGAGTAGAAAAACCAGAAAATCATGAAAGATGGTTGCTTACATATTCAGATCTTATAACTTTGCTTATGATATTTTTTGTTGTATTATATTCCGCTTCTAGTGTTAATGAATCAAAGTATAAGCAGTTAGCTACTTCTATGGGAGCTGTATTCACAGGTGGATCTTCAGTTTTAGGAAGTGCTGAAAATTCAGGTAGTTCAAGTGATGAGGCAGGAGAGTTAAAGCCATTGGTTCAAAGTGAAGAAGAAAAATTACAAGGTATAGAATCACAAGTAAATGATATAGTAAAAGATTTAGAGTTAGAAGAAAGTGTAACTACAAGTATAGAAGAAAGAGGACTTATTATAAGCTTTACCGATAGTATATTTTTTGATAGTGCAAAGGCGGATATAAAAGAGGAGTTGAAACCTAAACTTATTTCTGTATCAAATGTTTTAAACAAAATAGATAATTATGTAAGGGTAGAAGGTCATACTGACAATTTGCCTATAAGTACTACTGATTATCATTCAAATTGGCAACTTTCCTCTGTTAGAGCTTCTAATGTAGTTGAATTTTTAATTAGCTATGGATCGATATCTCCAAGCAGATTATCAGCTGTAGGGTATGGTGAGTATAGACCAATTGCAGATAATGCTACAGAAGAGGGACGAGCTAAAAATAGAAGAGTTGATATATTAATTTTAAATAACAAATTTGATAATATAGAAATGAATTAAAATATAGTTAAAGCACTGTAGTTAAAAATACAGTGCTTTAACTATACCATTTCATTTTTATATAAATTAATAATATTTATAAGAAGTTTATTATAACCTTCACAGTGAGACATAAAATTTGGCATATTATTTTCATTAATCAAGTATTCAATATTATTGTTATTAGAAGTGAAATATAAATCAAATAACTTTCTAAAATATATTGAATTACATCCATTATAAATATTATTTATAATATCATCATTTGGATAAAAAGATTTGTCTTTAAGTTTTTTATATATAAAATAATAAATTAAAGAAATAGAAGTCGTTTCTATTTGCCTATAATCATATTTTTTTATATCATCAAAATCAATAATTAAACTTTCAAAAAATTTGAAGGTTGATGAATGTATGGTTAATAGATCTTTATTTAAAAAACTTAAAAGAGAATTAGTGAAAAAAGAAATATTATTTAGAAAGTTCCAAAGATCATTTACATCAAATTTTTCTAAAGTTATCTCATCTGCAATTTCCATATGTGTGTCAGTAAGAATTCTTTTACTTTCATATGGAATTTCTCCGTTTCCGCAAATAGTAAAGCTCCTAATTAAGTCAAAAGCAATTCTAGAGTCTTCATTTGCTCCTATGGCATATTTACCATCGCTATTGAAAAAGTTAAGAGTAGTAATAGATAGATGAATAAGTGAAATTAATGCTAAGTATGAGTAGTTAACATTACTGACTCCGATACAAAACAATATTATAAATATTATAAAATCCAATACTGGACCAATCCAAAAAAATATTTTAAGCTTTTTTAAAAGAATGTTGTATTCTATTTTGGAAGATATTTTTATTGAGTTAAAATGTAATCTACTTGTCATATTGCCTTGTATTAAAGGCTTTAATTTAAATTTGAATTTACCGTCATATTTATAAATAGTAAAAGGAATTACATGATAAAAGGAACATTTAAATCCTAAAAATAAAGATACAATATAATGAGAAAGTTCATGCAAAAATATAATTATATATTCTATAATAAAAACTTTTAAAATTAAAATAAAATATTGCAAAATCATCATCCTTAAAAATTCATCTTAATTATTAGTATAGAATAATATAGTGAAAAAGTTCATATTTCAACAAAATAAATCAGCATCAAAAAAGCAAAAAGGAATATGTAATTGCTTTTTTGATGCTGTATAGAAAATCTATTCCCTGCCTATACTTACTTAAATAATTAATTGATTATTTAAATAAGGTTTTGTAAGGCATTGAGATGATAGACATTCGTTAATATACTATATTTAAGTGTTTTGATAGATATCATTAATAATTTTTTTTTATAATAACTATACAATAAAAATACTATTTCTGTTTGGAAGATTTATTTATAATATTAGCTTGTACCAATGGAGAAAAAATATTCTATAAATAATAATAAAATAATATTTTTATTATTGTTGTTTATAAATAAATCATTTTGCTATATATGATTACGGAAAATATTTTTGATAGATAATGAACAAATAATCTACTTTTTATATATAATATAAATTTATGTTATAATAAAGAGACATTAGGAGGTGACAATTACATGAATATACAAGTATTTGGAAGAAAGAAGTGCTTTGATACAAAGAAAGCAGAAAGATACTTTAAAGAGAGAAAAATAAACTTTCAATTTATAGATATAGACATTAAAGGGCTTAGTAAGGGAGAACTTAATTCTGTTAAAAGGAATATTTCAATAAATGAATTAATAAATCAATCTAGCAAGGAATATAAAAATCTAAATTTAGATAAAATTAGAAGCTGCGAAATGAAAGAAGAGATTTTATTAAAAAATCCTAAACTATTTTAATCCCCTATAGTTAGAAATGGAAACACTGCAACTCTTGGGTATAAAAAAGAAGTTTGGGATACATGGGAATAAATTAAAATATAAACCAAAGGTGAAACAAATGATTAAGATAAAAATACAAAAGGGTAAAAATGAAGAACCTATTTTTAAAATTAATTTAAAAGATGATGATATAATAAAATTTCCTTTTTTAAAGAGACCAATATTAGAGGGAAAAAAGATAAAAGGAAGGTATAATTATGAAATTCCATTAAGATATTTTGTACCAATAGTAAAAAATATAAAAAAAGACAATTTGGTAGTTGATAAAGTTAGCAAGTTAGAGTTCCTAGAGTTTTTTGATGATTTTGAAGAAAAATATTATGCTAGTTTAACAGCAACTCCTAAGTTTATGAAATTATGGAGATCAGAAAAATGCCCTAATATATTTAAAATTATAATAGATCCAGAAAGTCTTACTGTAACAAAAGAAGTAGCATTTAAGAAAATAAGTATAAAATTTGGAGAATTATAAAAAAGGGGCTGTTGCAAAAGCAACTAGCCGAATAAATGGGAAAAGGTGGATTCAATAGAATCCACCTTTTTTGCATAAACTTAAATCATGAAACTATTCAGTTTATACAATACTAATCAACAAT